>CAMNBC010000030.1 GCA_946532115.1 uncultured Treponema sp. | reverse complement strand
GTATCGCTCAAAGACTTGTTCAGAATCTCGTTGAAGGTCTTAGCTTCCGGCATCATCTTGAGGTTATAGCGGACGCGGTCCAAAATTACGACTGTAGCGTTGATAGAATAACCTACGATTGTAAGAACGGCAGCAAGAACAGTAGAAGAGAATTCCATCTGAGTCCAGATGATGAAAGTAAACATAATCAAAGTATCATGAATCAGGGCAATTACCGAACCAAGGGCAAAGTCCCAGTGGAAGCGGATTGTTGCATAGAGCCAGATAAGTCCAACTACTGCAATGAACATGATGATAGACTTGATAGATGTTGATTTAGACATACCAGCACCAATGAAGTCAGTCTTAACGATAGCAACCTTTTCTTTTCCAAAGGCCTTATAAAGCTTGTCATTAATAGAAGACTGAATCTCATTCTGAGCATCGCCTTCGCTTACACCCATACGAATCTGGTAAGAAGCATCTGCACCAGTACCAAGCTGCTTGATGTTTCCGCCAACCTCGCCAAGAGCGTTACGGATATCATCTGTTGTAATTTCAGAAGTACCAGCCGGATAAATGTAAATAGGTGTAGAAGTAAGCTGATTTGTAACGGCAGAGTTCAAGAAGAGCTTTGTAGAATCATAAGAAGCATTCTTTACAGTCATTGTAACATCAGCAAGCTTATTTACTTCGGCAGCAAGTTCACCAACAGTCTTGAGAACTGCAAAGTTGAAGGAACGTGTTTCGTTATCAGCACCAGTACCAGAAATGATGATATCCATCTGACCGGCAGAAAGATCCATAGAAACGTTTGCAGAACCCTTATAAGAAATTTCTGCAACAGGCTCTGCTACACGAATCTCTTCAATAAGACCAGGACGGAAATCCAAGCCAAGGTTAATTCCCTTTACACAAAAACCAACAATACCAAGTGCAATAATTGCACAAGAAAAAATAGCGGCAGGAAGGAAGCCTTTACTAAAGTTTATTGTCTTTTTCATTGTTTAATCCCCCAACCAATGCTTACTTTCTTAGCATGAAGTACATCTGTATCGAAGTCGAAAATGAGGCGTGATACAAACAATGCTGTAAATACAGATGAAACAACACCGATTGCAAGAGAAACAGCGAAGCCCTGGATAGCACCAGTTCCAAGCTGACTAAGGAAGATAGCAGCGATGAATGTTGTAATGTTAGAGTCCATAATTGCCCAGAAAGCATTATCAAATCCCATAGAGATTGCTACTGGACGGCTCTTACCCTGACGAAGCTCTTCCTTGATACGCTCAAAAATCAAAACGTTAGCATCTACGGCCATACCGATTGTAAGAATCATACCGGCAATAGAAGAAAGTGTAAGTGTAAGATTGAAAGCAGAAAGGATAGAGAACATCATAAAGAGGTTCAGAACCTGAGCAACAACAGCGTTGATACCAGAAGCCTTATAGTAAATCAGCATGAAGATGAGGATGAGGCCGAGACCAAGAAGAATTGCCTTGGCACCTGCACGGATTGCATCTTCACCAAGAGAAGCGCCGATAACCTGCTGGCTTTCTACCTCGAGAGGAACATTGAGCCATGCTGTCTGGAGAACCTTCTTGATATTGTCTGCTTCTTCATAGCTGAAACCACCAGAAAGGGAAACTGAACCACCAGTGATAGCTGTCTGAATGCGGGCATTTGATTTAACTTTATTGTCGCTTACAATTGCAAGATTTTCACCTACGTGAGCACCTGTGAAGTCACCGAAAATTGTTGCACCTTCGCTGTCCAGCTGGAAGTGAACTTCCGGCTGATTTGTGAATTCATCAGAACCTACGATAGCAGATTTTACATGCTGACCGTCGAGGGCAATTTCCTTCTTTACAACAACCCAGTCATAGCGTTCATCAAGACCATATTCATCTTTTCTATATTCACCGAAAACTTCGCAGTCTTCCGGAATAACAGATGGATCCATGAGTTCGCCGATAGCATTGAATGTTGTTGCAGGGTTCTGAGCATAATATGCTTTGAAGGCATTTGTAGCATCCATATCTACGAGACGGAAGTTCAAAATACCCTTACCCATAATCAATGTATTGATTGCGTCTGCCTGTGCAGCACCAGGGATTTCAATATAGATTCTGTCATCGCCCTGCTGGCGGATAACAGGAGAAGTAAGACCGAATTTATCGATACGACTTGAAAGGTTTTCTATTGCGTTTGCCATTGCTTCTTTTTTGAAGTCAGCGGCATTTTCTGAAGCAACTGCATCACCCATTGATTCAAGTGCTGCATCGAGGTCTGCCTTAACGATAATGTTCATACCACCAGAAAGGTCAAGACCAAGCTTTACAGAGTTTTCATAGTAATGCTTTGCTTTAAGGATTTCCTCACGGTAACGTGTCTGGAAAACGGTCATAAAATCAAGTTCGCTGTCATAAGCAGAAAGAACATCTTTCCATGTAAGTTCGGCAGGAACCTTTTTATCAAGAGCCTTATATCTCTTGCTAACATCTTTTTTAAGCCATGCATATTCATCAGTAAGTGCTGATGATAAATCAAGCTTTTTGATTGCACGTACATCTTCTGCAGCTTTAAGTTCAGCATAATTCTTAATGTTTTCTGTTGAACCCAAAGCAAGCTGCTGAACCTCTTTTGGTGTTCTTGCATACCAGCTGATAGATGGCCACAAGAAAACAAAACAAAGAGCTATAACAGCCAGCAGAACCAATAAACGAGTTCTTTTGTTCATTTTTTTATTGACTCCAATTATTTGTTTTCTTCAGATGCTTCTGCGGCTTTTTCTGCTGCAGTTGGTTCTGAAGATTTTTTACCTTTGAAAAGTTTTTTGCTCTTTGCTTCTTCAGCAAGTTTTGCTTTTTCAGCTTCTGTGAGCTCTACAGATGAAATTGCTGTGCGGTTGAATTCGAGTTTGCAGTCATCATCAACTTTTACGATTACAGTATTTTCTTTAACAGAAGATACAGTTCCGTGGATTCCTCCGATTGTGATTACCTTGTCGCCCTTCTTCAATGCGTCGAGCATTTTCTGAGTTTCTTTCTGTTTCTTATTCTGTGGACGAATCAAAAAGAAATAAAAAATAACGATAATGAGCAGGAAAGGAAGAAGGCTGCCAATCAATGATGATGAAGCTGAAGCACTTGCTGCTCCCCCTGCCTGCAAAAATGGGATAAATGACATATAAGTTCCATCCTGTTTTTAAAATCTGATTATAAAATCAGTCTGAAAATTATAACACGAATTATTCTAGTAATCAATGGAAAAATTTTATGATATAACAAATATGTCATCGTCGGGCTTGACCCGACGATCTGTAAAAGACTTGTTTTGTACAGATTCCCTAACCGAGTTTGCTTCGCAAACGTCGCAGGTCAAGCCGGGAAATGACAGTATTGAAGCAATCTACTGCATTAATTTCGTTAATGCTTCATTTAATTTCTTGAAAGACGAATCATTAGGATTTATTGCAACTACCTGGCGCAAATAGTACTGAGCCTTGCGGTAATCTTGTTTTGCATAATAGAGTTCATAAAGACGGAAAAGCGCATCGCTGTTGCGTGGATTTGAAATTAGGCTTGAACGTAAATCTGCAAGAGCCTTTTCTTCTGTGAGCTGAAGAAAACTTCTTCTATAGTAGAGATTACTTTTTACCTTTGCAGAAGCAGACCCCATTAGGGAATCAATGTATTTCAAAACTGCATCACGATTCCCTACCCTGCTGTATGCAAGAATATATGCCTGCAAAAGTGTTTCATCAGAAGGGTTAGCATCGTATCGGGATTTTGCATATTCATAAGCTTCATTCAGTTTTCCAAGTTTAAGGCAGATATTTACATATTTTTCTACAACAGCCGGAGATACTTCACCAAGTGAAATAAGATTTTTACTTGCAGCGTAAGCTTCCTGCCAGTTTTCGCGCTGAATAAGCCCATCCAAAGCATATGTCATTGCTTCTGGATTACCAGGAACTTTTTCGAGAACACGGGCAGCGAGTTCATCTGCATATTTTCCGGCAACAGGTGCATCTGTTTCAGCAGAAATGCGGGCTGCAAACATAAGTGCATCTGTATTATCCGGATACAACTGAAGTGCTTTTTCTACGGTTTCTGTTGCAGCTGTAGTATTTTTACTCCAGTCCAGCTGAACACGAGCTCGAAGTACAAGGTAATCTATAGATGTATTGTCCTGACGTGCATAAACATCGAGCAGGGAAACTGCATGAATATAATCATTTTTTTCTATAAGAATTTTGGCTCGGAACAAAAGAAATTCAAGATCATTTGGAGTCTGCTGAAGAACGCGCGCAACATACAATTCAGCAGCATCATAATCTTTTGAATCAAAAGCTATAAATGCATTCTGTTTTAAGATTGCAATATCATTAGTACCACTGTTAATTCCACCAAGAATTGAAGAGGCAACCTGAAGCTTTCCGTTATTTCTTAAAACACGGGCATATGCAAGTCCTATTTCATCAACTTTAGAAGAAGCATTGTACGCAATTTCAAGATATTTTTCGGAATTTTCATAATCGTGCATTTTTTCATAAATGCATCCCATTATATAATTTGCAAGAACTGAATCATTTTTTATTTCAAGAGCAGCTTTTACTGCTTTTTCACAATTTTCATAAACGGAAACATCAGCAGTATTATTCAAAATTACAAGAGCCGGCAAAAGTGTTGTGAGAAAATCTACATTTCCTGTGCTGGAATCAAAAACTCCCTGACGAACAGAATTTAAGGCACCTGTATATGGAGTATCTTCCATTACAGAAGGAATATCCCAGGTAATTTTTTCTGATGGCCATACAAGCTTCATGATTTCTGATGAAACAAAGACCAGAACTTTTTCCGTTTCCTCGAGTTCTGATCCACGAGCCTGTCGTAAAGCACTCATTGCAGAACGCAGAGCATCGGGACTTCCGTTCTCTACATCATTCATAATAACAGCATCAATTTTATAGAAATAAGTACGCTGATTTTTTACAGAAGGAAGTTTTATTGATTCTGCATCCTGAGTGTTTAATTCATTCTGTTCAACGGCTGCAGTTTCTTCCGTAGTTTTTACTGTGGTCTGTGATTTTTTCTTTGACTTAGTTTTCTTTGAGGCAGAGTAAACCGGACTGCACAAAAACAGTGCAGCCAGAAAAATGAGGAATATCGACTTTTTTCCAAAAGACTTAGTCAAACTTACACACCCGATCAGTCTTCATCTTCCAGTTCAGAACGAAATGATGATTCTTCGTCTGAAAACACCCCCGTCTCTTCGTCGGTAAAAACAAGTTCCTTGTGTTTTTGCTGAGCCAGAAAAAACAGCACAAGGAAAACTGCAATTGAAACCATAAAAATAGGCCCGAGCGAGCAGGCTATAGATTTATAGGACAATTTGATTATATTAAATGAAAATAGAGAATACCACAGCCCCATTCCAAAAAGAGTTACAGAAGGTATTACAAATCCAAATTTCATTCTGCCGTATTTTATACGACCTGCAACAAACCAGAGAATTCCGGTAATTACACCAAAAAGAGGCCAGACTTCCTTAATTGTAAAAGGAAATACTAACTCTGTAAAAAGAGAAAATATACTCCAGCAAAGATACAAAAGTCCTATAAAAAGATGGAAGAACTTTTTAGAAATTTTGCGTGAAAAAATCACAAGTGAAAGTCCAATAAGAGCCTGTAAAACCATAAAGGTAATATTAAGAACATTTACAGGCTTTGAAATTGGATTTAAAATTGTAATGATTGCACAAGTTATTACAAAGAGAATACCAAAAGTAATAAGTACATGTATTGATTTATAATTCTTTAAATCCTTCATGGCCTTCCCCTTCAAGTCATTTACAATAATACATATAAAAGTTAATCTTTACAATAACAAATCACTATGCTAAATTTAAAAACATGAAAGCTTCAAAACTGTTACCTGCAAAAATTATTCTTCTATTAAGTATACTTATATTTTCGTCCTGCAAAGGCGGCAACTCAATAAAAACTTCGGGACAGACAATTAATAAGCAGGAAGAGCTTCAGAACCTCCTTGAATCCGGGACTTTAACCGATAAACAACGTTATTCTATTATAAAACAGATGGCAGACAATCTGCTTGCCCAAAAAGATTATCATGGACTTATTCTTTTTCTTACAGACTGGGTAGATAAGAATCCTGATGATATGTACAACTCTTACTGGCTCTTAATGACGGCATATGCATATCTTTCTACCGGGGCTGAACCGGTTGCCGAGTACTATTTTGATCGAATTTTACAGCAGTGTCAGGATCTTCTGGTAAAGGGAAATTCTGTACATTTTATCTGTCTGCAGAATCTTATTCAGATTAGTAAAACACCTTCTCACCGTATTAAATATTTTAATGAACTGATAAACCGTTTTCCGCAGAATGTAAACACTACAGAACTTTATCTGCGCCTGGCACTGGAATATCAGAACGACAGCCAGTGGTCACAGGCTCTTAAAACTTATAATCAGTTCCTTGAACAGCCGGATGCAACTACAATTCAAATTGCCGGCGAGCCTGATGCATATAAAAACGCACGCCACCTTATTGATTTTAATAATTCATCTAAGGACTGGACATTTGAAAGTCTTCCGGCTCTGGAAGAAGCTGTTAAGAAAGCTATCAGAAATTACGACTGGCGTTCTCTGGATAAATACAAGGCAAAGGTAAACTTTTTCTCTATGTCGTGGAAGCAGGATGAAAACGACGCAAACTCACAGGAAGAGTTTTCTATGTATTCATGGATGAGAGGAAAAAGAATACGTTACAGCGACACACTTGATGAAGCTTCTAACCCTAATGAAGCATATCTTAGAACCTGGGGCTGGAACAGTTACGTTTCTGTATGGTACCTTTATTTCCGCAAGGTCGACTTCCCGCTTGACCCTGATATCCACGGAAACTGGGAATGGGCCGGAATTTATCTTGGAAATAAATTGTAATGAAAAAATATCTTGTTTTTGCACTGATTTTTTGTACTTCTTTTTTGTTCGCTGATGCGCTTGAATCTGCCGAAACTACTACAACCGGCGAAGAGTTCTCATTTACAGAAGAACCAATGGAAGAAGAGATTGTAGAGGACGAGGCTTTTCTTGAACTTTTAAAAACAGCTCTTATTCCAGAATTACATTCTCTCGATGCCCCGCAAGTAGCCGAAACGGCTGTTCCAGAACACACTCCTCTTTCTTTTGTTAGTGAAGAAGAAATTGCAAAAGCAGAAGTTGAGCGTTTTAGAAAACTCTACCTCTCACCTAAATGGAGCGCACTTCTTAAAGCTTACCTTGAAAGTGCAATGGAATACCGCCTTTATGTGCGCAAGGCTGTGCAGGACTCTGAACTTCCTGAGATGCTTGAATATCTGCCGGTTGTTGAATCTAATTATAAGACAAGCGCAAAGTCACGGTCTGGCGCAATCGGGATGTGGCAGTTTATGGCGAACAGCGTGTGGCCGTTTTTAACGCTGAATGACTTTGTGGACGAGCGCCTCGATCCGTGGAAATCCACTGACGCAGCACTTAAAAAGCTCACCGACAATTATAACTACTTCAATGACTGGCTGCTTGCTATAGGTGCATATAATTGCGGCGTTGGGGCTATGAGCAAAGCTATAAAAAAAGCCGGCGGAGTAAAAGACTTCTGGTATCTTGCAGAAAACGGCTATCTTTCCAAACAGACAGCCGAATATGTGCCAAAACTGATTGCAATTGCCGACCTCGCCATCAACAGCGAATACTACGGCATAGATCTTCCAAACCACGCAGAAGAATTTGAGACTCTGGAAAATGAAAAAAATGGCAACTTCGATTACATCACTGTAAAAAAGGCCTATTCAATCAATCAGCTTGCTCAGGAAATGAGGCTGGACAGTTCAACTCTAAAACGACTGAATCCGTCTTACACCATGGGTATGACTCATCCGTCAAAAAACAGCGAAATCCGGCTGCCACTTGGAATGAAACAGTCTGCCCTCGACGCACTTGAAAACATCAAACCTGTTGAATTCCCCATTAAGTATAAAGTTGAAGCTGGGGATTCCCTGTGGTCTATTTCACGCAGATATAAAACTACAGTTCAAGCCATTTGTGAACTCAACGATATAAAAGAAAATGCAATTCTTAAAATCGGAAAAATACTTTATATTCCTTCAAAATAATCCGATGTTTGAAATAGATATCTATAAGGTGGTTTCGACTCTTTCGACCACCTGATTTAAACATTCGGAGCAAATAAATGAACCGTAAACGACATTTTTTGAAAAGTCTCTTTTTACTATTTATCTCCCTTCCGGTTTTTGCACAGGCTGCCCAGAATTACGACACAAAAATAGAGGCTATAAGTTCCATTAACTGGATTACGAAAGAATTTGTAACCAGCATTGCTCTGGATGCGAATAAGGCAAATATTCAGATGCCTTCCGGTAAAAAGGTTGCTTCTACCTATATTAAATCAAAAATGCTTCCACTGATTCAGCCTCCCCTTCTCTCTTTGTTTGAGAACTCTGAAAATGATCTTTCGGAAGCTGTAATTAATGATACTCTCTCTCTTGATCAGGTTTACCATTTTATTATGGGCGGTCATAAAACGCCGGATGTGTTTTCAAAAGACCTTAAATATCTGAACACTACAAATACTGCAAATATAAATGACATTGGAAAACTTCTAGTTCGCCATAATTATCCTTATAACCCTCAAAAGCCGATTGAGTATGTACCTTCCCGTGCTTTCAGTGGAATTATTATTGATGCCCGCGGTGCATATCCTGTTCACGGCGAATACGTAAAGAGCGAAGTTTTTGCATGTTTCTTCCCTCAAATCTGGGATGACCAGATGACTAGTATTTATGAAAAAAACATCGTTTCTCCATCCATTGTAACCAGCAAGGGACTTGTGGGCTATCATTATTCTGATGATACATCTCTTTATGAAGACCGCGTAGGTTCTGACCCTCTCTACATTAAAGCAACTCAAGTTTATGGCCGCAACCGTACTGACCCTGTCATTAAGCACCGGGATGCCTTAAAAATTCTAACTGTTCCTGAAAACATTAAACTTTTGCAGGAAGGAAAGGTTGTAATTCTTCTTGATAAGGAAAACCTGATTTACGATATTTCTGTTCCGGAAAAGACTCCTTCTTATTACATCAAGTACAATGCTGTAAAACAGTATTTTTATGAAAATAAGATTCCGGGCGTTACTGTTTCTGACACAAGTCTTGGTTTTATGTTTGATGTAAATCTCCGCTTTTACCCGGATTCACCTGAATTACTCCCAGCGGAAAAAGGCCGTATTGAGTTGATTGCAGAACGTTTGAAAAAGATTCTTGAAGATGACGGCTATACGATTTTAATTGAAGGACATACCGCAGATGTCGGAAAGCCGGTTGGTCAGCTGAATCTTTCAATTGAGCGTACCCGCACGGTTATGAATGCCCTTATTGAGGAAGGCATGGACGAAAAAATCTTTACTTACAAAGGCTTTGGTGGAACTATGCCAGTAGCAGATAATGACACTGAAGAAGGACGCGCACAAAACAGACGTGTTAGAATTATTGCTCGCCCGCGGGCTACTTACATTCAGCGTGACTGGAATTAGCTTCTGCCATTTCCTTCTTTTTTGCCTTTTTGCTTCTTTTTTCTATATACATAAGGGAATCAGCCTCGCTTAAAAGCGGGGTTATTTTATAGTCCATTTTTTGAGATGGATATGGCACTGCTCCCATGCTCATAGAAAGCGTAAATCCGAGTTCATTTCCACCAGACCAGATTCTGCAGTCTTCATCTATCTGATTTCTGATATGTCTTAGAGCATCTTTTGTAAGCCCCGGACTTATGATTGCAAACTCATCTCCACCAATTCTGGCAATTATATCATTTGAACGGAAATTACTTTTTAGAATAATTGATTCTGCAATAATTGCCTTATCTCCTGCTTCGTGTCCATAATCATCATTAATCTTTTTCAGGCCATCCATATCACAATAAATTATCATGCCGGTCTGACTCATTGCTTTTGCAAACTTTAGTGTTGTTTCACCAAAAGAATAGAAACCACGACGATTGTAAACACCGGTAAGTTCATCTGTGCTGGCAATGAGGTCAAGTTCATCTATCTTTTTACGTACTCGTGTAGTTTCACTATGCGCCAGTGAGAAAGAATAAACTGAAGCAATTGTAGAAGCCAGAAGCCTGACAAAAAGATCGTAAATAAGAGACTCGTAATCTCCCGGCCGTATAATGATATAACCATACTGAAGTGTACTATGATAAATTGAAAAAACAAGAACTCCATCTGAATCAAATTTTATTATTCCATCAGGGAGCATTTTTTCTTTTGGATTACATTTTATCTGATGTTTTTCCATGGTTGAATCAAAACCTGTCTTATCATCAAATCCTGCAAATAGATGAGCACTCTTTGGCAGATGAAAATAATCAAATGGAGTTGTCATTTCTATAGGCTTTTCATAAAGCACTATTGCACAGGCTGAAATTCCAAATGAACGCACATCATCATTTATGCGTTTTCTCAGCTGTTCATAAGTCATATCAGACTGCATTTCTGTATAAAAAGTCGTTGTCTGATAAAATTCACCTTTTTTCCTGTACCATTCAGTTCCTGTACTTACACGAAGAGATGGATCTCTATCTTCAGATTCAAAATCAAAATTACGTGCATGCGGTGCTGTCTTATCATAAGGAACTCGCCGTGTAGATTCCCTCATTACAGGTATTGCCTGCATTACAGAAAGCTTATCCACCGGTTTTCCATTGATTTCTTTTATAAGATTCATACCGGCAAGATAGCCCTGCCCTTCAAAATTCTGTTTTATTGTTGTAAGTGTTGGAATGCTATTGTCTGCATAATAAAGATTATCAAAACCAACTACGGCTACATCGTCAGGAACCTTAAGACCTATTTCTGCACAAAAGTCCAGTGTTGCAAAAGCCATTTCATCGTTCATACAGATTACTGCATCATAATCGAAAGTACCCATTTCTTTATAAGCAGCCCGTAAGTCTTCGAGTGCAGGCCCATAGCTTAAAACAGATTTCCATATAGTAACAGATTCATCTGTAATTTTATGCTGGGCAAGAATTTCCTTTATATTTTTTATGCGGTTTTTTACTTCCGAAGAATTACCTCGAACTCCCAGGATTCCGAATTTTCTGCATCTTTGACGTGTTACAAGTTCTTCCAGAATACTTTCGTAAGCTTCCTGATTATCTACAACAATAGAAGGAATACCCGGAATTTCCATAGAAATATTGGCTAAAGGTAATGGCTTAAAAGATTTTATATAGGATGCAACCTCTGATTTTGTAAGAGAATGCATGATTGTACCTGAAATAAAAATTGCACCATCAAGATTATTTGAAGAAACAAAAGAAGATACTGCCAGATTCTGATAATCAAAAGCACCAGTTAAATCCTGTAACCTTCCGATTGAGAAAATGACGAGCTCGGCAGATTTTTCCTGACAGGCAAGTGCCACACCTCTGATAATCCGCTCGGCATATTCTGAAATTACATAATCAATTAAAAGCCCTATCCGCATTTGTTTGTACCATAAAATATATTTTTAAATTATTTTTAACTTTAACATTTTGGGCTATGATAATTATAAAGCATAAAATCAATGTTGTCATCAAAAAAAACTTTGTGAATATTATTACTCCTTTATAATTTCCAGCGATTTCGACTGGTATTTGGGAAGGAACTTCTTTTTTGTGCCGGTGGCGAATTGAACTTCTATTACGTATTCTCCGGAATTGCTGTAGGCAGCTACTATTGCGCCTTCTCCGTAGTCATCGTGATATACGTGTGTTCCTTTTTTCCATTTTTTTACAAGACTTTCGTCTCCTGCAGAGGCTGAAGCATTTCCACCAAAAACCGATGCATCACGACCAAACTGCCCGTATGGAGAAGTTTTGCGGGTTGAAAAGCCGAACGGAGCCTGGCCTATTACAGTAAAAGCTTCAGCAGCCTCTTTTATAAATGGACTTGGGCGCATAAAATCCCAGCGGCCATATAGACAGCGTTTGGCAGTTGAGGTAACATAAAGTTCGTCACGGGCTCGTGTAATTCCTACATAAAACAGCCTTCGTTCTTCCTCAAGCTCGGCTCCTGTTTTATCCATACGAGGGAACACACCTTCCTCAAGTCCAGTAATGATAACCCTGTTATACTCAAGACCTTTTGTATTATGCAGAGTAATCAAAGTTACAGCATCATCTCCAACAGCCTGATTTTCTGCATCAAGAGTGCGGTCAAGATTTATTGCATCAAGAAACTGCAAAAGCCCTTCCATTGTACATTTATAAGGAACAGCCGTATTCACCAGCTCCTGAAGGTTCTGTACCCTTGTTGTTCCTTCTATTTCATCACCAGCTTTATGATATTCATCCAGTGCAGAATCACGGATTATTCGTTCAACAAAATCAGAGAGAGCTTTATTTTCATCAAAACAATTAGCAAGGGTATCAAAAAGTTTTACAAATTTTTCTGCCCCTTCCCCTGCTTTTTTTGAAAGACCGCCTGCCTGCTGCTGTTTTTTTACATTTTCCAGCAGGTCAGAATAAACTGGTGTTCCTTCCTCATTTAAGACAACCGCTGATTCCATCAGCTTATCCTGAGTTTTTTCTCCAATTCCACGCGCAGGCTTATTAATTATGCGGCGGAAAGATATTTCATCTTTGTGATTTGCAGTAAAGGAAAGATATGCAAGTGCATCTTTGATTTCTTCTCTCTCGTAGAATTTAAGAGACCCGACAACTACATAAGGAATCTTTCTATGCAAAAATTCTTTTTCAAAATTCAATGACTGCGCATTTGTACGGTAAAGCACTGCCCAGTCTGAATACTTTGCTCCACCTTCAAGGGATTTTTTTATAAGATCTGTCGTGAAGGTTGCTTCTGCATTCTGATCCGGCAGAAAAGCAAGAACAGGTTTTCCACCATCCCCACGGTCAGCAACAAGAGTTTTTTCTAGTCCGGCATGATGATTTTTCTTAACTACAAGCTCTGCTGCACTTAGAATATTTGCGGTTGAACGATAGTTGCGTTCCAGTTTTATGATTTCTGTACCGGGAAACTTTTCCGGGAAAGTCAGAATATTTTCTACTTCTGCACCACGGAATTTATAGATGGACTGATCATCATCACCAACTACACATACATAAGTATCACTTCCCTGCTTTACACCAGAGAGACACTGCAAGAGTCTGTACTGGGCAATATTCGAGTCCTGATACTCATCAACCATAATTACCTTAAAACGGTTATGTATATAATCAGCAATATCACTATACGCTTCCAGAATCTGAACCGGCAGCATAATAAGATCTCCGAAGTCGGCATTTCCAGTAGCACGAAGTCGTTTCTGATATTTTGAGTAAATATCATTTAAATCAAATTCACTGCCAATTGCGCTAAGATCATCTTCCGGTGTAAGACAGTAATCTTTACACAAAGAAATCTGATGTGCGGCAGTGCGTACTTCTTTTGCAGAAAGTGACGGTTCAGCTTTTTTAATCAGCGTTGCAACATCGTCATCATCATAAACCGTAAAAGAAGGTTCAAGACCTGCGTGTTCTGAATATTTACGCAGGAACCAGGAGCCAAAAGAGTGAAAGGTTCGGATCTGCGCTTCAGCAGCTCTTTCATCAATTGCGACAGCCCGCTCCCGCATTTCATTTGCGGCCTTTTTAGTAAAGGTTACCGAAAGAATGCTCCACGGGTCTACATTTTTTTCGCGGATAAGATATGCAATTTTAGTTGTAATAACACGGGTTTTTCCGGAACCTGCTCCCGCAAGTATCAGGAGCGGAGAACCTTCGTGTACAACGGCTGCGCGTTGCTGTTCATTGAGTTTATCGAGATAATTATTGTCTGGCATGCTTTTTATTTTTTTCTTTATAGAGTTCTTTATCTGCTTCATTTAAAAGCTGTTTGAGCACACTAGATTTCTGAAGGTCAACTGCACCAAGACTTATTGAAAGAGTAAAAGGCAGCTGATTTTCTATGGAAACCTTTTTACAAAGCATATCGATTTTAAGCCTTGTATTTTCCACATAGTTCATCTTCATTCCAAGTGCAACAACACCAAACTCATCTCCACTAAGACGGCCTACAACATCAGAAGAACGGAAAATATCTTTAAGAACACGGGCCTGAAGCATAAGAGCTTTATCACCCATATCATGTCCGTAAGTATCGTTGATTTTTTTGAGGCCATCCATATCTGCAAAAAAGATTACACCGGAAGTATCTGTTTCCTGAAGGATATCCAGGGCAGCCTGCCCTTTTTCTATGAATCCACGGCGGTTGAGGATACCTGTAAGATCATCCATTCGTGACTGCAATGCAAGATCTGTATTCTCACGTTCAAGATTTCTGCCTTCCTGAATCTTAGTTGTATACTCATAGGCCTGTGCAACTGCATTCATAATGATTTTCAGATATACATTATAATCTGCAAATTTGTTTTCTTTAATGCGGCACATCATATAGCCGTAATTTGCTTCACCTGAAAAAATTGGATTTAAGAGGAAAATACCGCCTATATCTTCCATAGAACGGGCTGCAAATATTTTCTCATGAGGATTTACTGTGACTCCAGGGCGGAAAACTTCTGTATTTTTAGCTTCCGTATAGAACATATGAAGATCTATTGCATCCGGAAGACAAAATTCCTGTTCATTATCTATAAGCTGAACTTCCTTAAAGAAATGTATTGCAAGTCCGCTCAAAGAACACTGATGTACGATATACTTAAGATTGAAGAACATCTGCTTAAGCGTATTGAACCCCCGGACAGTATCCAGAAGTGTTACAACAGTGTTTTTTTCATTAAGCGCATTTACAAACTGCATAGCTCCATCATTTTTATCACTGATTTCAGAATGGATTTCTCCATCAACAGTTTTATAAACAGGATAAGAATTAACTTTTTCAATACATCCGCAAGACTGTCTGAACTTTGGCAAAAGTGGAATTAAAATTTCTTTTTTGATTGATTCTCCATTTAAAAGACGGTCTGCAATCTCAGCGGCCTCATATCCCTGACTGTAAATATCCTGATTAATAGTCGAAAGTTTTGGCGACATCATATTTGCAACTATGGCATCATCAAAACCAATAACTTTTACATCTTCCGGAACCCTTACTCCAATTTCCTCCAGAGCATAGATACAGCCCGAAGCCATCATATCGTTTGCACAGACAACTGCATCAAAAGGAATATCTTTTTTTGATTTATAACGTGCAATAATTTCATCATGTGCCTTAAAATCCGTAAAATTTCCATCAAAAACTAAATCCGGATAAAATGGAAGCTTACAGGAATCCAGTGCAGCAGTAAAAGCATCATAACGTTCAAGAGCTTCTTTTGACTTTGTCTGATTTGCAGAAAAGAAAGCTATTTTTTTACAGTTATGTTCTGTTTTAAGATGATTTATAATCTCTTTATAACTTTTTCGACAGTCAGCTTTAATGACATATCCATTTTTTGACTGTGGATCTATGGCTATTGAAACAACAGGACGCGGTTCAAAAACCTGGAGCATCTCCCGCAGGCGTTTTTCAGACATTTGAGAAGCATAAACACCGCTTACACAGATTATGGCATCGAATTCTTTTGATTTTGCATATTCAAAACCAGTGCAATACTGATAGTCAAATGCTCCTGTATTAATACCTGGAATTCTTGTTTGAATAATTACAACCTTTACAGGTTTGTCACGATAATAATCAGCGATACCACTTAGAATATCGAGGCTATATTCAATATTGAACGTTGGAATTAAAACAGCTATAACCTTCATTTTTTTAGTCCGATTTATATATTATATACTAGAAAATGAATTTTCGCTCGTTTTTTCCACTCTTTTTTCTATAAATTTTTGTAAATCTTGAATCAAGATCTACACCTGTACTTGCAAGGACTTTTACAGTAACTACAGAGCCTGGAATAATTGAAGAAACAGCTTCCGGATCATCCAGGTCGTAACGAATTAC
Organism: uncultured Treponema sp.; assembly: GCA_946532115.1. Lineage (GTDB taxonomy): Bacteria > Spirochaetota > Spirochaetia > Treponematales > Treponemataceae > Treponema_D. The sequence continues at coordinate 3,315 of CAMNBC010000030.1, read as the reverse complement.
TACTGAACCGTCTACTTCCGGAGCCTGAAACCAGGCACGACCAATGGCAAGTCCTTCATTTTCACCACTTGCCTCGTTCTCGCCATTTGTAATGAGTTCTTCAACAAGAATATTCAATTCTTTGCCGACAAAGGAATTTAAGCGTTCCGCAGTAATTGCAGTCTGCAGTTCTTCAAGGTGTGCAGCGCGTGCTTTAGCAACACGTGCAGGAACCCGCCCCTTCATGCTGTAAGCGGGTGTATCTTCCTCGCGGCTGTATGGGAAACAGCCAGACCAGTCTGGCTGAATTTCACTCAGGAAGCGTGCGGTATTCTCAGCTGCTTCGTCCGATTCTCCGGGGAAGCCGGTGAGAAAAGTGGTGCGAAGTACTGCACCCGGGAGTTCACGGCGGATTTTTTTCACAAGAGCTGTATATTCTGCGAATGAACCTGTACGGTTCATAGCAAGAATCGTCTTATCGTCTCCACTCTGGAACGGAATGTCAAAATATGGGAGTAGCCGCCCTTCCCCATCTTTTATTGCCTGAATGATATCGTCACTAAAGTGGTCAGGGTGGATATAAAGAGGGCGCACAATAAAGTCACCGGACATTGCAGTAATTTTACGCAGCAAGGTGGCAAGGGTAGTTCCTGTGTCGGTGCCATATGCAGCAAGGTCCTGACCAATGAGATTAATCTCGTATACGCCGTCTTTTACGAGCTGCTCAATTTCTGTAAGGATTTCGGTTTCGCTGCGGCTGCGAAGTTCGCCGCGAATGAGCGGAATTGCACAAAATGAACAGTGATTGGAACAGCCCTCTGTAATTTTGACGAAGGCACTGCCCGGAAAATTAAAGAGAACGGGACGCGCCCCACCGCATACACCTTTTTGAGGAAAAGTTTCTGCGCTGCGCTCTTTTTTGACACCATCCATAAAATCAGCAATTTTTGAAAGATTTCCGTTGCCAAAAACACCATCCAGCTCCGGCATCTGTTCTATAAGCTGATTTGCATAACGCTCAGCAAGGCAGCCTGTAAGCACAAGCTTTGCTGCAGGATATGCTTTTTTTATATCATAAATTGCGTCAATTGATTCTTTTTTTGCTGATTCAATAAAACCGCAGGAATTAACAATAATAAAATCTGCTTCGCTGGCATTCAATGTAAACTCATAACCGCGCTCCATCAAAAAGCCTGCAATAAGTTCGCCATCTGTCTGGTTCTTAGCACAACCGTGCTGATCGATAAAAAATTTCATATTGTTCCTTGAAAATAACGTCATGCTGAACTTGTTTCAGCATCCGTGTAATTAAGATCCCGAAACAAGTTCGGGATGACAGGGTTAATCCAACTCGATTACAACAAGCTTGTACTTGCCGTCAGTATCTTTAATCCACTTGATATCTTCAACAAAAATCTGGCCGGCAGCACCAATATCAAGGTCGAATGACTTAGAATCAGCAATAATAGTAATTTTTACAGTATTAAAATTAGACATCCACAATCTGATGCCGTTACGAGGAGTTGCTGTAAACAAATCACCGCGTGCAAAGTAAGACTCAACTGACTGTGAATTATCTACACGATCACGGAACAGACAAGGTCCACGGAAGCTGGCATTAATTGTAAACGGATAAGCCCGGTTATCTTCGTGAATAACTTTATATGGATGATTTGATTTTACTTCTGATGCAAATGGAATTTCTTCTGAAGCAACTGTTGTAGCCTCAACTGCTACCCCATGTCTCAAAAGAATACTTACTTCTGCACCACGACTTTCATCTGTAGAAGAAATATCCGAAACATAAACAATCATATCAGATGCATTATCACCATTAATATCAAGTTCAGATTCTTCTGCCAATTCAATATAATAAACTCCGGATGGAGTATCAATTCCAAAAGCAGAAAGCGTATCGCGTACAGTAAGAATGATTTTTCCATCATTTTCTGTAGGAATAAAAAGCTGATCACCTTTATAAACACGTTGTGTAAATTTTTTATCCGAAAGTTCATACTGACGGTTTTTCATTGCACTGGAAACCACAACGCCGTCTTCTGTTTTATTCCTATTTTTGATAAGCAACAAGGTCAGAACAACTGCAACTACTGCTACTAATAACACAGATGGAATTATTATTGCAGGCAGAAGATACCTTGGTTTCTGACGTTCATAAAGACCCTGAGGAAGTGGAGCTTCCTGTATCTGCTTATTGCGGTAAAGTTTTAAAAGAAAATCTGAATCAAGCTCAAGATAATCTGCATAATTTTTAAGGAAGCCTGTCATATAAGCTTCGCCAGGGAAAACTGCATTATCTTCGGCTTCGAGTCCTGCAAGATATCTTTTTTCTATAGAGATTTCGCGGCTGGCACGGTCAAGATCAATCTGTTTAGCCTCACGGGTTTTCTGAAGCAGTTCGCCGTAACTTTCCATTTTCAACTACTCCGTGAACAAGAAATTATTGTAATTATTTGCCGAAGAAGGTGCATCGTAAACAAAACGCTGCTCAGAAAGATTCTGATTCAACACATAATCAAAGAAGTTGAATACAAATTCTTCTCCTTTTGGAGTTACTGCCTCAATACGACGGATAAGTTTTGTATCATTATTGATTGCAAGCTTAATATATCTGAAAGCTTCCGATGCGCTTTTTCTTGTAAGTATCAGTTTTACAACCATTTCATCAGAACCTTCTTCCAGTGGTTCGGGATTCTGGCCTGTTTCGTAGGCAACGGTGTAATAGCGTGACATAAGAGAGAGTCCCTGAGGAGTTGAAAGGGTTGCTGCATTATTTGTGTTATCTGTAGTAACCTGCTGTTGAAGAACAGCCTCTGCAGGTTCCTTGATGTAAATTGTAAGCATATCGCCATTAAAGCAGATTACCTGCTCCGGCGGATTTGTGTAATCCATTCTTACAAGATTTGGAGCTTTAAAAGAAAGCTTTCCGGCTGATTCAGTCTTTTCGATTTTGATTTCGAAGTCTACCTCATAATCTTTTATAGTTCCATAATATTCTGAAATTGTCTTAAAATAAGCACTCGCCGTTGTAATGTTCTGCGCAAATAAAACAGTTGAAACAAAAAGTGCGCAAAAAGAAATAAGAAGCTTTTTCATATCATTGTATTATATAAAGAAAACACGATATTGTCTATTTATATAAATTCTGGCTCATAAAAAACAATCTGACGGGCTTCCGCTGCGTCATAAACAAGCCGCTGGCAGAGCCGTTTTTATGTAAGAAAAAATCCATTTTCGTTTGCGAAAATGGATTTTTTCTTTTAATGGCTAAGACAATATGTTGTGTCTTCCTTTTGCAGAATCATGGATTCAGCTACA
>CAMNBC010000029.1 GCA_946532115.1 uncultured Treponema sp. | reverse complement strand
TCAGCTGGATACTTACATTTGCGGCAAATGTGGTGTTTTATAATAAATATATGAGGAAAATTTCAAACTAGTTTTATTTTTCCACGATTTCTGCTATTATACCCACATGAACATGGAAGCTTTTATTCTGGGCTGCGGGGGAATGCAGCCTTTACCATATAGACATTTGACATCTGTGCTGCTTCGCCGCGAGGGTGACCTTTTTCTTTTTGATGGCGGCGAGGGTACACAGGTTAGCCTTAAGCGGCTGAATCTCAAATGGAAAAAAATCGATGCTATTTTTGTTTCTCATACTCATGCAGACCACGTTACGGGGCTCCCGGGCATTCTTATGCTTTCCAGTCAGGTAGACAGAACTGAGCCTCTTTACATTTACGGACCTCCGAAAATCAAGGAATACATTGAAACAAGCCGCAAGGTTCTGGATATGTATATTAATTATCCGATTGTCGTAAAGGAAATAACCGCGCCTTGCATCGTTCATTCCGGTAAAGACTTTTATATCCGCGCATTTCCTCTGGATCACACTAAGGTTTGCGTAGGCTATACTCTTGAGGAAGCTGACCGCCCCGGAGAATTTCACCCGGATAAGGCTCGTGAGCTTGGAGTTCCATGTGGGCCTCTCTGGTCTGATTTACAGAAGGGCTTTGAGGTTACGACTCCGGATGGCAAGGTTGTAAAGCCTGCTGATGTTATGGGCGAAAAACGCAGCGGACGAAAGTTTTCTTTTGTAACTGATACACTTTTTAAGCCTTCTATTATTGATGAGGTTCGCGGTTCTGACCTTTTGATTTGCGAAGGAATGTTTGAAAAAGAACTCGAAGATCAGGCCAAAGAAAAAAAGCACATGACAGCCGTTCAGGCCGCAACAATTGCCCGCGATGCAAACGTTCGCCGCATGTGCATGATTCACTATTCACCTCGCTACACAGACAAAGAGCTGCAAAAGCTCCTGGACGAGGCAAGGGAAGTGTGGCCGCAGACCGAACTTTCTAAGGACAGAATGCATATAGAGATTCCGTTCCAAGATTAACCTGGCAGGTCACCCTGAACTTAGGGAGCGACGGCTGAAAGCCGATAAAATGCTCCAGTGGAGCATTTTAAGCGAGTCTCCGAGCGGCTATGCCGCGAAGGGGAAGGGTCTAATAACGAGATGCTGAAACAAGTTCAGCATGACATGCTTATTGAGCTTTTATGATTGAATTAAGTAATTTTTCAAAATCTTATTCCTCAAAATCCGCCCCGGCCGCAGCCGACGTCTCGCTCAAAATCGCAGACGGCTCAATCACAGGCCTGCTTGGCCCCAACGGTTCAGGAAAAACAACAATCATGAAGGCTATCTGCGGTTTCCATTTTCCAACCAAAGGCAGCATCACAATCAGCTCGCCGAACGGCACCAGCTTCACTACTGACGAAAATCCCGAGCTTTGCATGAAATACACAGGCTACGTTCCAGAAATCCCGCTTCTTCCCAAGGACATGCGGGTACTGGACTTTCTTCGTTACGCCGCCGATACCCACGGAATCCCAAAAGAAAAAACAGAAGAAGCCTGCGACCTTGTAATCAAAGAATGCTCGCTCGAAAAACTTCTTTCAAAAAAAATAAAAACACTTTCTAAAGGGCAGCAGCAGAGGGTAAGTTTTGCGCAGTCAATCATCCATAATCCACCCAACCTGATTTTAGACGAACCAATCAGCGGACTGGACCCGGCCCAGATTCTTCAGATGCGGGACTTAATCAAAAAACTTTCAAAAACAAAAGCAATTCTCATGTCCACTCATATTCTGCAGGAAGTGCGCTCTCTTTGTGATTCGCTTTATATTATGAGTAACGGAAAAATCACTGCCAGCGGAACGGAAGAGGAGATTACAAAGAAGGCTGGAACTAAGTCTCTGGAAGAGGCTTTTATAAAATTGACACAAGGAGGGATTGATTGACAGAAATGTCATTCGGAATGACAGTTATTTAGGAAAAGTATGATGATGAAAAATCAGACTAGTACATTCAACAACTTCCTCATCCACAATCTGAAAAACAGTCTCAGAACACCATCCTTTATTATTATTTCAATTCTTTTTGAAATCTTTGTTGCCATCAACTTTTTTATCCGTCAGCAGTTTTTTACAGGAAACGGCACAACAGACCTGATTCTGTTTTTCTCCGCAGTTCCCTATATCTGCATAATCGCAGTTCCGGCCCTCTGCTATAAACAGAGCTTCAGTATTTATGATGATTTTATTCCGCTTTCGACTCTAAAACGAGAACTTGCAGTTTTTCTCACACGACTGATTTTATTCTGCATTCAGATTATCCTTTTACTTCCAGCAATACTTCTTGTAAACCTTTTTGGAACAACCGACGGCGGTCAAATTTTTACCAGCCTTATTTGTTTGATTTTTTACGGAGCTGCAGTAATTTCTCTTTGCGGCTTTATTCAGACTGTGCTTTCAAATAAGGTTTCAAGCTTTATAATCAGTGCGCTCATTCTCGGTATATTCAACAGTGCACATCTTTTTGCAGTATACGTAAATCTCCCGGATTTTCTTACAAACCTGGCCAGAAGCCTCAGCTTTGCCTGGCATTTTGATGCAGCAGGAAAAGGCCTTCTTGATACCAGAGACCTGTTATGGCTGGCAGGTTCGTCAGCTTTTTTTATCTTTTTAAGTGACACAATTATTCAGCTTAAAAAAGGCCGGCACTTTTCAGCCAACCTCAAAGTACGCCATATCCTGCTTCCACTTATCAGCATGCTCCTTATGCTCAACGGAAACCGCTGGTACACAAGGATAGATTTTTCTAAAAATAAGACTTACTCAATTTCTAAATATTCAAAGTCTCTTATCAGCAGGATTGAAAGTCCGGTAAAAATAACATATTATCGTTCATCTTCAATTGCAAAGCTGTATCCTCAGATTCGTGATGTAGCTGATTTCCTCACAGAATATGCTTCCCAAAGCAAAAAAATCAGCCTGATTATTAAAGACCCGGATAAAGACACCGGCATACGCACAATGCTCGAAAACTACGGAATTGCAAGCCAACAGCTTCGTACTGTTTCCGGAACTTCTACAGAATTTCTCACAGTTTACTCAGCAATCGTAATTGAACAGGATGGAAATGCAGAAACAATTCCGTTTACTATGGCGGCAAATACTCTGGAATACGATCTTGACGGCCGTCTCCGCCACCTTATTTCTGGTCAGGCAAGAACTGTAAATATCATAGTTGGAAACGGACTCAGTCTTACAGGTGATTATGGCTATGTAATTCCATGGCTGCAGTCCCAGGGCTTTGTATGTAATCCGCTTTATATTGAAGACCCGGCATTTACAGAAGAACTTGAAGCTACAAACGGACCGCTTTTTGTAGCAGGCGACAGTGAAATTAAAATTGAACAGGCCATCGCCATAGAAGATTATATTTTAAGCGGGAAGGGAACAGCTCTTTTTGCAATCAGCCCTTATGTAACTGATATTGAAAACAGCTGGTATATGACACAGGCAAAGCATACAAATCTTGTAGAATTGATTGAGCATTGGGGCGTAACCTTCCTTCCGCGGATTGCAGCAGATATTTCTTGTGCCCGTATCACAATGTATGCTGATGACAACAATCAGACTACACTGATTAATTATCCTCTCTGGATTTCTCTTTTACAGCAGAAAAACAGTCCACTTGGAATGACCCTTTTCTGGCCGACCGTGCTTGAACTTGCTGATGACGAAAACATTATTCCGTATCTCTCATCAAGCCACGCAAGCTACTTTTTTGAGCCAGATCCTCAAAGCAAGGACAAACTCATAGAAACGAACCCTTTTATACTCAACGAAGCGGTAACCACTTCAGGCTCTGCTACAGCAACACCTCGCGGAACTCAAATCCTGGGAGCTCAGATCACAGGTCCACTCGAAGGTCTTTATACAACCGGCCATGCAGAAAATCAGAATATCATCGTAATTTCGGACCAGTATTTTGCAAGCTCACTCATGAACGGCTATATAGGCGGCGAAACAGGGGATTATCGTAACTTTGAGTTCCTTACCAACGCTTTGTTAAAACTCAACGGAGAAGAGGAACTGGCAGCATTACAAAGCCGAACCACACGAGACACAAGCCTGTACAAGGTAACAGATGTGGTTCAATTCAACACGCTTCGCCTGATTACTTATATAATACTATTTGTAATTTTACCGCTTTTACTCATCGCTATCGGGGTAATTTTAAATGTTAAACGAGAAAAATGAGATTATCGGGTCAAGCCCGATAATGACACGCTGGAATAAAATACTCATCGTACTTGCAGTAATTCTGGCAGCACTATATGTGCTGTCTTTTACAAGAAGCTGCAGCTCAAAAGACAGCCGTGAGAAAATCAAAACTTCACTTGTAAACCAAAAGTACAAGGATTCCATAACAAGCTTTGAACTTGAGGATGCTACAGGTGCAATCAAAATCACAAACAGGGGTTCTTTCTGGACAGTCGGCACCTTACCGGCTTCATCAGAGCGTATGCAGTCCTTTATAAACAACCTTACAAGTATTCGTAACTTGTATAAAATTTCAGACAAAATCAACAAAAACAGCTCCCTTGGACTCACAACAGGCACGGAATTTCACCTGCGATACAACACTCAAGACACTTCACACGAGCTTATTTTTGGTAATCAGGATTTTTCACTTTCTTCGCGCTATATGATGACTGAAAAAAATACTCAGGTTTACGAAATTGATGCTTCTTTGGACACATTCCTTACAACCGCAGTTCAAAGCTGGGCAGAGCCTTTTATAATTTCTCAACTTGTTTTAGGTAAAATCACACCAGAAGATATTCAACGCACAACAGTTCTAAATCAAAATCATCTTTCATCAGTTTCAGATCTACAGAAACTCCTGGATTTGAGACATGGAGGAATCCCTGATGAAGAAGTATTACAATCAACTCTTCAAAACAATCAGACACCCGATACAACAATTACCCTTGAACTTGGAAATAAAAATGAAATCGAATTAAAATTCTTCCCGACAAAAAGTGACAACGAATTTATTGTTATAACTGAATACAAGAGGCAAAAAGGCGGTAAATCTTATTACACTTCAGTTTGTAAAATCAGCAGCTGGACTTACAACAAAATCAAAGAAATTACATTGTAAGCAAAATGCGCTGCTACACAGGGCCATAATCTTCCGCTTTTTTTATAACATAATCTTAAAATCAGATGGGCAAGGGCGGCATTTAAAACTGAAATCCAGCCCATATAAAAATGTGCAAAGGCAAAACACAAAAGTCCTGCAATTTCGCATAAAATCCGGCTTCCTTTCCAGACTTTTTTTCTTGTAACAAGAATCAATAATTCATCTGTAAAATAAAATCTGTATAAAACTTCTTCAAAAAATGCTGCTGTCAAAAAATAAACCAGACAGAAAGCCCATTGTAAAAGCCCGGAAGGTTTTGAAACTACAAAATCACCGTCAAATAATCCTGTAATTTCAGCTAAAAAACGACACATAAGAGAAATTGCAAAAAGCATTCCAAAAGTAAACACAACTGGAAAAACAATCAGCTGACGCCAGACATTAAACATTTTTCCAACGCCCGCCTGCGCAACTTTCACATCATCAGTTTTTTGATTGAAAAATAAAAAAATTAAAACACCTGTCACAGCAAGCAGAATCTGCCGCCAGGGAAATTGCCAGCCTTCAAACAAAGAACCGGTATGCCCGGACAAAGCCGATGCAAAGAAAGGAGGTACAATAAATAAGAAAAAAATCAGCAAAAAAACTGCTATATCCGATAATAAAGTATGCTTTTTCATTTCATTTATGGTATAATTATATTATAATCAAAAAGAGGGAATTTTGTACACAGTAACATTTTTAATAATTGTTTTAGTTATTCTTGCTGTCATTGGTGCAGTGTATACAACCTTTAAGCCCCGTATTAATTTTTTTATTACAGGGTTAGACTCTGGCTTTTCATTTTCAGAAATTTTACTTCTCTGGAATGCGGCAGAACTCTGCAATCTTGAACAGCCAACCTCTCTTTTCTTTTCAATGGCCTCACTCACAAAATGCATGACTCAGGTAGCAAACATGACAAGTGCAGACGGGTCTCAAAAAAATCAGCTTTTAATGTCAAAGCTTTTTACTTATCGTACAAAAATCCAGAATGAAGCAGATGATAAAAAAGGCATGACTACTACACATTCCCTGGAAAAAGGACAGACATTGAGAATCATCTGGCCGGGAAAAGGTGTATTTACTTCTGAAATTGTTGGAAATGGAAATCAAATTGTAATAAATGTACCTCGTCAAAAAAATCTTATTCCTTATTCAGCAGATGAATGGGTAGGAAAAGTTATTAGTATTTATCTGTGGCGAAAGGGCGATGCCCGCTATGTTTTTGATACTACCGTTACACAGGCTGGACTTTATCTTGGAAAATCTGCACTATTCATTAAACATTCAGCAAATCTTACCCGTACTCAAAAAAGAAAAGCAGTCCGTGTAAAATGCCAGATTTACGGGATGCTTTATATAATTAAAAAAGATACAATTGAGGTAAATGCCATAGAAACTCAAAATGGATACCGTTGTCTGATTGAAGATATTTCTGAATCTGGTGCACTGATTCGTATTGGCGGTAAAGGTGCACAAAATGTTAAAATAAAGCTTCAGTATAATATTCAGAATAAGCTGATTTTAATGGTTGGAGTTGTCCGTACGGTTGAATTTAATCAGGAACAAAATCAGTCTCTTCTGCATTTTGAATGTACTCATATTGAAACTTCCATGCGAAATGAAGTTTTGAAATTTGTTTATAATATGATGCCTCAGAGTGAAAAAGAAGTTCTTGAAGCTCTTGAGCAGACTGAAACTGATGAAAAAACAGCATTGGATGCTCCTATGGAAAATGCAGCTGGTAATTTAAAGTCTGATACTGCTGGTGATGCCAAGCCTGAAGCAGCAGGTAATGCAGTTTCTGCTGATACACAAAATGCAGCAACTCCCCCTGAAGCAGTCACATCTGGTGCAGAAAATGCTGTTATAACTGAAAATGCACAGGCTGCTACGGCAATGCAGGAAGTAAAAAATCTTTCGAATGATGTAACCGAAGACGAAATTAATGTTTTTCAGTGAAATGGAATATTGAGGTGATTTAAGATGAAAAAAACACTTTGTCTTATAGTTTTTATTATGATTACACTCTCGGCGTTTGCTCAGACTGCACAGTCCAGCCGCGTAAAGTTTATAAAAGGGAATATTGCTGATAAGACTGCGGCGGTGCGCGAAGCGGGCGATTCGGATGCTGCATGGATTTCTGAACAGGCTGTAAATTTCTGTCTTGAAAATAAGGCTCTTCTTGGAAATGACCGTGAACTCGACGGACTTGCTGTTGCTGCAATTCTTTCATTTTCACCTGAATCTGTAAAAAAGCTTACTGACTTACAGAAACAAAAGCTTACAGATAATTTCATATCACTTTTTGCAAGTTTCAATAAAAGCAGTACTGTTCAGATCGCAGTTATTTCTAAAACAGTTATTTTAAAAGACTGTGTTCCAAGTGCACCTTTTACAGCGCTATTAAATAGTTACCTGAAAACTACAGATATCAAAAATGCAGACAGTGGAGTATTTAAGGCTTGCATTAGTGCCCTTGAATCAATTGGTAACGACGAATCATTTAAAATTCTGTATGACTTTTTGAATGATAATAATTATTCTGCTTACAATAAAGAAATTGAAAAAACTACAATTGCACTTATACCGAATGCAATGGATACAGTACTTGCTCTCCTTGATGATGCTGATATGAAGAAAATTGCTTCAATCTTTGCTTTAGCACAAAAAAATTCACAAATTTCTAAAAAAAATCTGTGTGAGATTTCCGAAAAAGTACTAAGTGTGTCTATATTATTATTAGACAATTCTTCGGGAACTTCTGCAGAAAATATAAAAGTTCAGCTTTCTGCTCTGGATATTCTGAGCCAGAATAACTGGACACGAGCTTCTGCTCCAACTCTTTCTTATTTTCAGACTTCTAAAAAACTGTATGAAAAAAGAAATATGAGCGAAGAGCAGTTTAAGACTGTAATTACTTCTCTTAGAAATATTGCTCCGTTAGATGCAGTTACTCCGCTTATTGGGTATCTTGAAGAATTGAATGGCCGTACAGAAAAAGGAAACGTAGTTTCTTCTGAAATTGCACTGGCCGTAATCAATACTTTAGGTGCTATCGGCGATAAAGCTGCATTTGATTCTCTGCTTGCTGTGACTTATCTTAATTATGAGGAATCGGTTCTGACTGCTGCCCGAGATGCACTGTCAGGACTAAGATGGCAGTAAACAATTTACTAAACTATTTCAAAAAACCGGTTTTAATTTCGGCATTAATCTGTGTTTTTATTTTCTATTCCGGATTTTTTGAGATTCCTCAAAGAAGTGCAGTTAATTCATTATTTGAAGAATCTCAAATCTCTGTAATCTCAGGACAAATTCTTTCTTCTCCTGCAAAGATTTCAAGCGGTACTTACTATGCTTCGAGTTTTTCATTAAATACCGTAAAGAACAGAAAGAATTTTTCTTCTTCTGCCAGAGGTAGAATTAAAATATTTATTCCATGTTCTATAGCCGAAGCATATTCTCCAGGCAAACTATATTCCGAAGGTAAAGCGGGTGCATACCTGTATGAAACAGGCGGAAATTACACCTTTACAGGCCGCTGGACAGATAATGGATTTTATGTAAAAAAATGTACTGAATGCCACTGGTCTGAAAACTTAAAAGGAAAACTTGCACACTTTAGAGCCTTATGCAGGCTCCATTTTAAGAGACTGATGTACGGCTGGGGAAATGGGGGAGGTTTACTGCTGGCACTATTGTGCGGTTCGCGCGAATACACAGACCCGACCACCCAGGAAAATTTCCGCCGCGCCGGACTCTCTCATATTTTAGCACTTTCCGGCATGCACCTTTCAATGTTTTCCGCAATAGCCGTCTTCTTCGGTAATCGCGCTGGAATAAAAAAACTAACGTTTGTATTGCGCATAATAGCACTAGTTGCATTTGTGTGGTTTGCAGGCTTTTCGCCATCGCTTACACGAGCCTTTATCTGCGCCCTTCTAACACTCGCGGCTACCATCGCTGGAGCCCGAAAACCCGACATGCTTTCCATATTATGTTTTTCCTTTCTCGTGCAATGCGCAATCAATCCTCAGGATATTCATGAAACTGCATTAATACTTTCATACGGTGCCTTATCTGGAATACTCCTTTTCAACAGTTTATTTCACAGGTTTTATTCAAAGCTTTTTCCAAAAGCCGCTGCATCTTCACTTTCTTCAGCAACCGCTGCCCAGACTTTTACAGCACCTGTGTCCATAAAACTATTTGGATCTTTCAGTCCCATAGGTATTTTATCAGCAACTGTTGTTTCACCATTTGTAACTCTATTCATCTACAGTGGTCTTTTACTTATTGTTATCAGTCTAATCTTTCCATTCCTTGCTAAACCTAGTGGAATTTTTATCAATTTGCAGTATACTGTCATTAATTATATTGTGAAAATATTTTCACTTGTACCAGATTGTCATTTTTGAATGGAGCGTAAATTGAAGCACCCGGACTACAATTCACCAGCAGAACTTAAACAGGTATTAGATGCAAACGGTTTTTCCATGCAGAAAAAATTCGGACAGAATTTTTTGATTAACGAAGATGCACGCCGTCGTCTTGTTGATGCTCTTGAATTGGCTGAAGGAATGAAAGTCTGGGAAGTTGGACCTGGACTCGGTGCAATGACAAGTACCATTCTTGAACGTGGTGCTGATTTAACTGTTTTTGAAATTGACAGAGGTTTTGCCTCTTTAATCAGTGGATTTTTTGAAGACTTTTATAAGAATGGAACTTTCCGCATTGTAGAAGGTGATGTAATGAAAACCTGGAAAGGCCAGTTTGAAAAAGCCGGTCAACCAGACAGATTTTTCGGAAATCTTCCTTACAACATTGCTGCAACCATTATTGCAGACACAATTGAAAATAATGTTCGTTTTGAAAAATGTGTTTTTACAGTTCAAAAAGAAGTTGCTCAGAGAATGTGCGCAAAGCCGGGTAGTGCAGATTATTCATCCTTTTCTGCTCTCTGCCAGTGGGCTTATGATGTTAAGCCTCTTCTTGATTTAGCAGGAGGAAACTTCTGGCCTAAACCGAATGTTGATTCCCGTGCTGTTGTATTCACAAAAAAAGCTGAATTCCCTTGCTGTAAAAATCCAGAACTTTTTGTAAAAATGCAGAGAGCGCTTTTCAGTTCACGTCGTAAAACGGTTCGCAATAATCTTTCCCAATTCTTAAAAAACAACGACCTTGCAGTTGCCTGTCTTGAAAAAGCAGGAATTGATATTATGAAACGGGCAGAGGTTCTTACAATTGAGGAACTTCTACATCTTTCAGATGTAATTGAAGGAACAAAATGAACATAAAAGATAATATCGAAATCATAAAACAAAGAATCTCCGAAGCAGAAAAAAAATCAGGCCGTCCAGAAGGATCTGTAAAACTAATGGCCGTTAGTAAGTTTCATCCCGCAGAAGCTGTAAAAGAAGCTTTTGAAGCAGGTCAGCTTTTGTTCGGGGAAAACAGGGTTCAGGAAGCTTCAGAAAAATTTCCTCCGATAATTACCCAACATCCTCAAATCAATGTTCATATGATTGGGCAGCTTCAGTCAAATAAAGTAAAAAAAGCTGTATCTTTTGCTTCCTGTATTCAGTCTGTAGACCGGATAGACTTACTTAAAGAAATTGAAAAGCAATGCTCAAAACTTGAACGCACAATCAATATTCTGTTCGAAGTTCACACTGGTGAAGAATCAAAATCTGGTTTTACAACAGAAGAAGCATTATCAGAATCAATTGAAGCAGTTGCAAATGGACAGTTTCCTCACATTATTCCATGTGGCTTTATGACAATGGCTCCTTTTACTGATGATGAAAAACTAATCAGAAAATCTTTCATTACACTTCGTGAACTTTCAGAGAAACTTCGCCGGCAATATCCGGCCTTACCAATGACAGAACTTTCTATGGGTATGTCAGGGGATTTTGAAATTGCAATCGAAGAAGGTTCAACTCTTGTTCGGGTTGGCACTGCGATATTTGGAGAGCGTGATTATTCAAAATGAAAAAAAATAAATTTATTGCAAAAATCTTAATTTTATCGCTTTTTCTGAATATAACATTTCCGGCATTTGCAGAAGATACAACTCCAAAACCGTATGATAATGATGAACTTCCACAGACAATGAAAGATATCCGACGTTTTGAAATTATCACTCTCGGAGCGCTCCCATTTGTTACACTGGATACAACTCTTGCATATTCTACATGGAGATATGTTCAACATGATTTTGATGCAGCATATCAGCCTGATATTTTTGCAGCCTCTTCCTTTTCACAGGAAGAACAGCTTAATCTTATTCTAACATCTTTTGGCGTTTGTATTGGAATTGGACTTACAGATTTAATAGTTCAGATCATAAAACGCTCAAACAAAAAACGCAAAGCTCAGATTAATTATGATGATATTTCCATAATTCCGATTTCCGAAGATGAAGATGCACAAATAATACCGCTTCCATCTGAACTTGAAAATAAGAACGAAGAGGTTGAAATTGTTACAGAAAATGAAGTTCAGGAGATTCAAGAATAATGCCTTTTTTCAGTGCTAAAGTTCCTGCTGATTTCCCAGAACCACAGCGGCTTGATAAATTTATTGCATCTCTCCCAAACGGCATGAATCGTTCAAAATTAAAAAGCGGTGTAAATGAAATTCTTGTAAACGGGAAAAAAGTTAAACTTTCACAAAAGGTAAAAGCCGGAGATCAGATTGATATTCAGTGGGAAGATAATATTCCAGACAACATTGATCCGGAAAACATTCCTCTTGAGATTATTTATGAAGATGATAACGTTACTGTTGTAAATAAAGCACAGGGAATGGTAACCCATCCTGCATGCGGAAACTGGACTGGAACACTTGTAAATGCCCTTTTATATCACTGGGGGCGACAGTCTGTTGAACAGTTAAAAGAGGGAAGTGCAGCTGAAATTCTAGAAAGACGCAGACCAGGTATTGTTCATCGTCTTGATAAGGAAACCTCTGGTATTATCATTACGGCAAAGAATCGTGATACAGAAGAATTTTTGCAAAAACAGTTCAAAGACAAGTCCCTTCAAAAAGAATATATTTGTATTTGCTGTGGTAAACCCAAACAGCGCACTGGAGATATAAGAACTCAGATCATTCGAGATCCAAAAAATCGTCATAGATTTAAGGCAGTGACCGACACAGATGACGGAAAGTTTGCACGTACTCTTTACCACTGTATTGCAACTTACGGAAATTATTCTCTTATGAGGGTACGACTCAAGACTGGCCGCACACATCAGATTCGTGTACATATGAAATATCTGGGCTGCCCGATTCTAGGAGATTCTGTTTATAATAAGCCGGATTCAAATTTTCCGGATGCAACTCTTATGCTTCATTCCGTTCAGTTAAAAATTAAGCTTCCAGATGCAGCAGATTATACTACATTCCGTACAAGAGTACCTGCTCGTTTCCAGAAAGTTGAAAAGAAACTCAAGGCTAAGTTTGCAAAAGAAAATGAACATTGAAATAATCCATGAACCAACAGATGAAAAACCATTCCTCGTAATCTATAAACCAAAAGAACTTGCTTCTGCACCACTTACAGAAGATGACAAATACAATGCGTTATCTCAGGCAATAGAAAAATATCCAGAGATTTGTGAAGTTCACGGAAAAAAAGAAATTGAATATGGGCTTCTTCATCGTCTGGATACTGCAACAGACGGACTTATTGTAATTGCAGCTACACAGGAATGTTATGATTTTTTGATAGAAGAACAAAAAGAAGGCCGTTTTATAAAATACTATACAGCAGAATGTGACATAATTCCGGATAACGCAAAACTTCTTGGAGGATTCCCTCCAGATACTTTCTTATTGGATAAGAAAACAATAACTGCAAAATCATATTTTCGTCCCTATGGAGAAGGCAGAAAAGAAGTTCGGCCTGTAACCGATCAATCAGGAAAAACCGCATTTGCAAAACTTGGAAAAACTAAACTCTACACAACCGAAATATTAATTAAATCAAAAGATAAAAATACTTCATTTGCAGAATGTTGCATAAAAGAAGGATATCGTCATCAGGTACGCTGCCATTTAGCCTGGACTGGTTTTCCAGTAAAAGGTGACGCTCTCTATAATGTAAATTGTAAAGAAAAGGCTGGAGACATAAAAAAAGCAGAAAACATATTAAAGTTCTCTGCAACAAAAATTTCTTTTGAGTACCCGAGAGGAGACTTGAACTCCTATGACCGTAAGGACACTTGGACCTGAACCAAGCGCGTCTACCAATTCCGCCACCCGGGCTAAAAATGTTATTATATATTAATGAAAACGGGTCTCTTAGTCAAGACATGGATTGTTTAGGGATTGTTTAGCTTCTGCTTTACAGACAACTGTACAATCCGACAACCAGAGCAGCAAGAATCATTATAGAAACCATATAAATCCACCATGGCAGACTTGATTCAACATATCCACCGTTATTTCGTGATTTATTTTTTGCCAGCCCCAATAATCCGCGCGTTCCATAAACACTGTTTTTTCCGCTTCGGCTAAGACCGTTACCGAATACCGCACCAGATTTTCCATGGCCAAAACCATCATCCGGGTTTACAGCATAACCACACGTAGGACAGCCATTGATAAAATCTTCATTAGCTCCAATTCTTCCGCATTGAGGACATCTTACAGAAGCAAAGAATTTTCCACATACAGGACAGGTTTTTGAATTACGAGGAACTTCTGAGCCACAGCTTTCACAAAAAAATTTTGCTTCTTTAGACTTTTTCTTTCTCATAATTAATTTACCTTCAGGCATGCAAAGCCTTCTGAATTATCTTCTACTGTTGCAGAAAAGGAAATAACATTATTTCCATCAAACATACTGATATATTTTAAATAACTACCGTTAGTTAATTCTTTATCAAGTTCAACAATATTTTCATTCTCATAATATTTTGCATTACAGAAATTGATCATCCCATGAGTTTCATTATATGCTACTTGAACTGTAGTAAATGAACGTTCATTAGTTAGTTCCTTTACCTGCTTAAAAGCTTTTTCAAATGAGCTTACTCCAAGTTCTTCAGCTTTTACAGCATCTTCAACAGAAAGAGGCTTTGTATCATAAAGATAAAGCTTTACGTCATTACCACCGATTCCACTCTGTACAAATCCTGCAACAGTTTTCCAGTGACGTGGAAATTCATCTGCACTCAATACAATTACATCCGGCTGAATCTCTTCAATATTATCCAGGGCTTTGATAATCCATTTATAATGAATTAAATCAAAGCCATTGTTTTTTAACAGGGGAGTTACAAAATCTATTATTTCTGAACGATCTGAAATAACAAGTGCTTTCATTTTTAAATTGCCGCCTGTAATCTACTCTGTTCCAAGATTAACAACAGTATAATCATAAATCTTCCAGATTCCTTCACGCTGCTGAACTTTATATGTATAACGTTTCTTTTCGCTGAAGTTAGGATACTTAAACCATTCAATTACAGTAACGCTTCCTTCTGTTGGAGAATAAGTTGTCTTTTCAATCTGAAAGCTTTCCGGAACTGCAACAATATCATTTTCAATACGAGCCTGCATCAAATCACCTTTGAACGACTGAATCATTCTTGCGCGTTCTTCTGCAGATACAGTAATATATTTTTTCTTGAGAGACGGATTTCTCTGAATTAAAGATTCAACATCCATATACAAAAAGTACTGATCCCAGAGTGATTTCTGACGTGCAATAATTGTCTGTTCAACAACTTTATCAGGTGAAATATCCTGTGGCTTCAAAAGTTCAACTGATTCATTTTTTACAGGAACAAAGTTTGAAGATGCAGCAGAAGGAGAAGGGCGAACTTCAAGTGTAAGTCTATTAGACTTCAAAGTAAGATATCTTGATTTATACAATTCCGGATAAAAGAATAATTCCAGGTAATAGACTGAAGGTTCTTCAATTTTCAAAAAGTTTTTTACGTTCTCAACAAAAGAATATTCTTCACCCTGTTCAAGAGCAATTTCCCGGAAGTAAACAGTCTGATTTGTGGTACGCTTTTCGATTATGTTTTCAGTCTGCTCAAGACGACTATTTTTTACAGTATAGGCATTAAAATCCATACTGAATGAACGGTCATCGGCAAGCTTAAAACGCAATGTTTCCGGTCCATTATTTTTAATTGTAATATGAACAAAAACCGGAGTATCCTCAGCATTTCCCGGATAATAAACTGAGCGATTATAATATTTAATTGACACTGCAGCATTTTTATAATCAACAGAATTTTCTTCAGCAAATGCTGCCATCTGTCCAAAAACAAAAAGAACTGATATAATTGAAAGCAGTTTACGAATTTTCAACGTATTCTCCTAGGTAAAATTTTTCTTTTACTATATTAATATCGGTATTTTAAAATGAAATCATTAACTTCTATAGACGAAATATTACATAATCAAAGTGAAATCCGCGAAACTTCTGCGGCTTTTTTTGATGAAAACTCAACCTTTCCGTTGAATATTGAAGGCTTACACGGAAGCCTTTTCAGTTATTTTACTGCTGAAATTTGCCGTTCAAATCATCTGAAAGCAGTTCAAGCCGAGCAATATTCAAATTCAAGCAGAAACGCACCAAAGTATACATTTTTTTCTTCGGACCTTATTATTGTTGTTCCTACAGAAGCTGATGCCCGTGATATTAATGCTGATTTTTCGGCAGTTTATCCTGATGCAGAAGTACATGTTTTTCCAGACTGGGGTACAGTTCCTTACAGACCAGCAGCACGTGGTTCTGTAACCTTTGGCAAAAGAGCCGGTGTTCTGTCAAAACTTCTTAATAAAAAAGATACTATATTCTTTCATGATACTCCCCGTATTTTTATTTTTACACAACGGGCTTTTATGTCTCCGCTTCCAGCTCCGCAGTATCTTTCAAAACTTTCTTTTAAGCTCAATAAGGGCGACAAATTAGACACTACGGCCATTGCACAAAAGCTAACCGGAATGGGATATACTAGAGTTCCAAAAGTAAACGTTCGCGGAGAATTCAGCCTTCGGGGAGAGGTTCTGGATATCTTTTTACCTTGTGATGAACATGCAAGTCGTGTCATTTTTGATTTTGATGAAATTGAATCTTTTAAGGAATTTGATACAGACTCACAGGCTACAATCGGTAATAAAAAAGATCTTTTGATTTATCCAACAAAGGAAATTCTTTGGACAGATGAACTTATAGAAAAAGCACGTACTAAAATGGCAGAGTATCAGGAAACTGCAATAAAAGAAGATGGGGCAGGCACCAGTGATTTTGCAGGTACCGGTGGAACTTTTTCTGATTTTGCAGTTCATCTTCCGCTTACCGAAAATGCTCAAAAATATCTCGACAATCTTCTAACAGGACTTTCTGTCAGCGGAGAAGCAGAAGGCGAAGAATTCCTTTATCAGCTGGCTTGCGACCGAACTTATACACTTTTAGACTATATAAATGACAACACCTTTGTTCTATTTTATAATTATGATAAGCAGGAGAATGCAAAATTAACTATAAATCGCGAATATAATAAACTGTACCGCACATCCAGAGAAGAATATCCTGTTCTTCCGCCAGATATGGTACTTTCTGACTATTCTAAACTGCTAGAAAATATCTCAAAATGTATACTTTTTAGAACACTCCAAAAACAAGACGATACTAATTCTGTCCACCATTATCAAATTTCAGCAGAACCGGCAAGAAGTTTCTTTGGAAATATTAACTTCATGAAAGAGGAGCTTACAAAACTCCAGAACGACAGCTGGAATATTTTTATTTTTACCGATAATGAAAATCAGCAGCTTCGAATTCATGAAATTTTTAAAGATTACACAGATATACAGGATAACGGGACAGTTCATCCTGTAATTCTGATTCCAAAAGCAATATCTGCAGGTTTCCGTTTGCCGGAAGCTAAGCTTCTTGTAATTCAGGAAAATGAGATTTTTGGCCGCCGACAGTATGTTCCAAAATCAGTAAATAAAGCAAAATCTAAAGCAATCGATACCTTCGTAGAACTTAATCCGGGGGACTATGTAGTTCACGTAAACTGGGGAATAGGGCTGTTCCACGGAATTGAACGAGTAAAGGCAATGGGAAACGAGCGCGATTACATCAAACTTGAATACGCAGACAATGAATTTGCATTTGTTCCTATTGAGCAGGTAAATCTTGTTCAGCGCTATATTGGTAACGAAGGAGATAAACCACGCTTAGACCGTATTGGAAGCAAATCCTGGGAAAGCCGTAAGAATAAGGTAAAACAGGCTGTAGAAGATATTGCTCAGAAACTTATTGATTTGTACTCAAGACGGCAGGCTTCAGTTGGTTTTGCATTTCCTAAGGAAACAGAATGGCAGGCCGCATTTGAAGCAGCATTCCCATATGAAGATACTCCTGACCAGATTACCGTAACCGAAGAAATCAAGGCAGATATGGAACGTCCGGTTCCTATGGACCGCCTTGTTTGCGGAGACGTTGGTTATGGTAAAACTGAAATTGCAATGCGCGCTGCATTTAAGGCTGTTATGGGAGGAAAACAGGTTGCTTTTCTTGCGCCGACAACAATTCTTGCAGAACAGCATTATGAAAACTGTAAGAATCGTTTTAAAAACTTTCCGGTTAAAATTGAAAGAATGTCACGTTTTGTTGCTCCGGCAGAACAGAAAAAGATTCTTGCAAGAGTGGCAGAAGGAGATGTTGATATTCTCATTGGAACTCATAGAATTATCCAAAAAGACGTGAACTTCAAAAAACTGGGACTTATGATTATTGATGAAGAGCAGCGTTTTGGCGTAAAAGACAAGGAAAAGCTCAAGGTTATGAAGAATAATATTGACTGTTTAACCATGTCTGCAACACCAATTCCAAGAACCCTGCATATGAGTCTTTTGAAGATACGAGACATGAGTCTTTTAACAACGCCGCCACAGAACCGCCAGCCAATTGAAACAGTTGTAGATGAGTTTACAGATGAACGCATAACACAGGCAATCAGACGAGAAATAGAGCGGGGCGGGCAGGTTTTCTATCTGCATAACAGAGTAGAATCCTTACAGGAAATCCGTCGCAAAATTGAAACTCTTGTACCGGAAGTTCTGGTAGATGTAGCCCATGGACAGATGACAAGTACCCAGCTTGAAGAAATCTTCCATCGCTTTAAGATGGGAGGTTTCCACGTACTTATTGCCACGACAATTATTGAAAATGGAATTGATATTCCAAATGTAAATACAATTATCATCGACCGTGCAGATATGTATGGTGTTTCCCAGCTTTACCAGTTACGTGGACGTGTTGGACGAAGTGACCGCCAGGCTTACGCTTATCTTTTGTATCCTGAAAACAAGGCACTTTCAGAAGTTGCAATGAAACGACTTCAGGTTATCAGCGACTTTACAGAACTTGGCAGCGGCTTCAAAATCGCAATGAAGGATATGGAAATCCGTGGAGCCGGAAATCTGCTTGGCCGCGACCAGAGCGGAGATGTATACTCAGTTGGTTTTGATATGTATGTACGCCTTTTGAATGAAGCCGTAAACCGACTGGCACTTCAGAAAGATTACAAGGAACAGACTGAAGTTCTTATGGAAATGGAATACACAGGCTTTATTCCAGACACATATATTATCAATCCTCAGATTAAAATGGAAATCTATAAGAAGATTGCGGCAATTACCGATGATTCAGAATTTGATGCCGTACTTGGAGAGCTTGCAGACCGTTTTGGTCCGATTCCTGACGAAGTCTCAAGTTTGCTGGCTCTCGCAGAAATCCGCATAATCTGCCGTAAGCTTTCAATAAAATCAATTAAAGAAAGACAGGGTGAAGTTGCAGTTGAATTCCAGCAGGTTTCAAACATTTCAGTTGATAAGATACTGAAATTGATTAGAGACAATCCGGGAACCGTACGTCTCAACTCAAAACTTCCGAATTACATATACATCAAACTTGGAAAAATTGGATTAAAAGAGAAATCAGAATTTATCAGGGAAAAACTTAGTCAGTTAGCGTAATTTTATTTCTAATTTAACAATCTGATATAACTATTAATTTTCTTGAAATTAATAGTAATTGTGATATATTTTATAATTGTAAACATAATTATATGTACAATTAATTTAAAAAACAATTTATTTAAGAATGAGGTAACTATGAATAAAAAAGTGTTTCGATTTTTTTGTATCTTTTTAATATCTGTTATTTTATCAGAAATTACTGGTTGTACAAACGCTAACTCACATGTCCATACTTATTCAGATGCTTGGACTTCAGATAAAAACCATCACTGGCACG
>CAMNBC010000028.1 GCA_946532115.1 uncultured Treponema sp. | reverse complement strand
CAGACCACGATGCTTTTGATAAAATCAGCCAGAATACAAAACAGCTTGTAATTGACTACCTTGCCGCCGGAATCAATCCTGAAAAGCAGGATGTTATCATTTATCCTCACAGCTATGTACCTGAGTGTAATCAGCTGATGATTCCGTTCCTGACACTCGTTAGTAACGCTGAGCTCAGCCGCAATCCAACTGTAAAAGAAGAAATAGAATCTGCCGGCCTTAAAAACGTAAATGCCGGAATGTATACCTATCCTGTTCACCAGGCCTGCGATATTCTTTTCTGCAAGGGAAATGTTGTTCCTGTAGGAAAAGATCAGCTTCCACACCTAGAAATGACCCGTACAATTGCAAGCCGCTTCAACAAGAAGTTCTGTACAGATATGGGCAAGGAACCTGTATTTCCTGAGCCACAGGCTTTGCTTTCTAAGACTCCAATGATTTTGGGATTGGATGGAAGCCAGAAGATGTCTAAGAGCCGCGGAAACGCTGTAATGCTTTCTGCTACAGAAGATGAAACTGCAAAACTTATCAAAAAGGCAAAGACAGACCAGGACCGCAACATCACTTATGATCCTGTAAACCGCCCTGAAGTTGCAAACCTTCTTATGCTTATCAGTCTTTGTACCGGTGAAGAGCCTTCTGCAATTGCTGCACGCATTGGTGATGGTGGCGGCGGAGTGCTCAAAGCAACCCTCACAGAAGCACTCAACGAAAAGCTCCGCCCATTGCGTCAGGAACGTGCCCGCCTCGAAGCTTCTCCAGATTATATTCGCAAAGTATTGCTCGAAGGTGCAGCAAAGGCCCGCGAGATTGGTATTAAAACTCTCGAAGAAGTGCGTGAGCGCATGAATATGTGTATCTAATGTTTCGAATAGCAATCTGCGAAGATGAAAAAGTTGTATTAGATTTTGAAACTTCTCTTGTTAATAAGTGGGCAGCCGGCCGTGACTGTCCGCTTGAATTAGATACCTATATTTCTGCTGAACAATTTCTTTTTGAAAGCGAAGACAAAGCGCCTTATGATGTCCTGATTTTTGATATTCAGATGAAAAACATGAACGGCATGGAGCTGGCTAAAAAACTTCGTGCCCGTGGTTGTGATTCTGTTATTATTTTTGTGACTGGTGTTCCCGACTATGCAATTGAAGGCTATGAGGTTGGGGCTGTTCGTTATATTTTAAAGCCGGTTAAGGAAGAGGTTCTGAACGGGCTGCTGGATTCTGCTTTTGAAGAGAGACAGAAAAAAGCGGAAGATTTTTTCCTTCTGGGGCAGGGT
This sequence comes from uncultured Treponema sp., assembly GCA_946532115.1. Classification (GTDB taxonomy): domain Bacteria; phylum Spirochaetota; class Spirochaetia; order Treponematales; family Treponemataceae; genus Treponema_D. The sequence goes on along the minus strand of CAMNBC010000028.1, from coordinate 18,220 downwards.
GCTGATCTTGAAAAAATCTCTTTTGAGAAGATTCTTTACATTGAAGCGCGCGGGCATTATGTGTTTTTGAAGGGCACTGATTTTGAGCGCGAATGGAAAGCGGGTTTTGCGGAGACGACAGCCGCGTTTGATGGAAAAGAATTTTTTTGCCTGAGGCGTGGGCTTTTAGTGAATCTTGCTCATGTTGCGCGCATTACCCGCACGGACTGTGTGCTGGATGGTGGTGAGACGCTGCCTGTTGCGCGCGGACTTTATAAAGAGCTGAATGAGGCGTTTATAAAATATTTCAAAGGGTAGTACAGATTATCCGGTCAAGCCGGATAGAGGATGACCAATAAGTTTACATCCTAGTGTCATTCCGAACTTGTTTCGGAATCTATAGAACTAGATGTGGTGTAGATGCTGAAACAAGTTCAGCATGACAATACTTTTTGGACAGCCCCGTTCGAATGACACTCTATTGTCATGTTCGAATGACACTCTATTGTCATGTTCTAATGATACTCTATTGTCATGTTCGGGCTTGACCCGGACATCTTTTTTTGATGCTTTCTTTATTTTTCTAGTGTATAATTTACTTAATGAACAATTTAATAACGTTAATTCTTGTGGCCCTTTGTGTGGCTGGGGTTTCTGTAATTCTTACAATTTTTATTCTCAAATCTAAATATGACAAACGCCTGTCAGATTTTCAGGACTCGGTGCTCAAAAAGCAGCGCGACGAGGTTCAGAATATTTACCAGACTATGAGGGCCTGGCGGCATGATTATCACAATCACATGCAGTCTATAAAAGCCCTGATTGAAATGGATAAAATGAAGGAATTGTCTGAATATTTAGACAACCTCGAAAAAGACTTAGACAGCATTGATATTGCAATTCGTACCGGCAACGTTGGGCTGGACGCTATTTTGAGTTCCAAAGTAAGCATTGCCCGCAAAAACAATATTGAAGTGAATTGTACGGCTAAGGTACCTCAAAACCTGTCTGTGGGGGATGTGCATCTCTGCGCAATTGTTGGAAACCTTATGGATAACGCGATTGAAGCCTGCGAGAAAATGAAGGTTGATGCAGGGGGGGCGGGAGCTGAGGGGCTGGCTGCACCTCGTTTTATACGCGTTTACATAGGTGTGTTTAAGAGTCAGCTTTATATTTCTGTTACAAACTCAACTAAAGAGAAGAAACGCCGCCGCTTGTCGGAGCTTGTGACCAGCAAGTTGGGCGAACACGGTTTTGGCCTCCGCCGGATTGATAAAATCGCAGAAAAATATGACGGCTACGTAAACCGGAAAAATGAACCTGGAGTTTTTGCGACTGAGGTGATGCTGCCTCTGTAAGGTGGGGGCGTTATACGTTCGCTTCGCTCACTAACGAGTTTGCAAGCAAACTCGCGGGGGATTTTAAGGGGTCTTAGGGGCAAAGCCCCTAGGAGAAGGGGTAGCCCGCAACGTAGTGCGGGCGCAGGGGAAGGCTTTCCCCTCCTTACATTTCACGCCCTGATTTTTACAATTCGTGTCCTTTTTTTTCTGACATATAAAAAATTATCATATATTTAAGACATCCCAATGAAAAGAGGTGTTTATGAAAAACAAAAATCAAAGGAGTGCAGAGAAGCTTGAAAAGAAAAACTCTGTGCTCAAAAATATTGGAATTGCCCTCCGGGCATGGTTCAGACGGTACCCGTCTGCATGGCTGCTGCTTCCGGTTTACCTTATTTTAAGAATTGCATTGCCTTTTGTTACGACACTCATTCCGTCACTGGCTATAAGGTCAATATCGGCTGGAGATGTACGGAATTTTTGTATTTTGATTATTGCGGCTCTTTTGTTTTTCTGGATTATGAATGGCTCATCGAATATTCTTGGAACTTTCATTCAGGTTCAGAGAACTTATACAAGACTTGGCTATTTTACTGGTCTTTTTACCCACAAGGCTGTTACAACCGGCTATGAAAATATTGAGCCTAATAAAAAACAGAAACTTCTTGGAAAAGCGGCTAATTCTATTGGCAGTAATTTTACCGGTGTTGAAAAGGTAATGACCGAAACTACTGAACTTGCTGTAATTATATTTGGAATTTTTAGTTATGGAACTGCCGTGCTTTTTCTTGACTGGAGAATTTTGGTTGTTACCTTTGCCATGTTTATTGAAGATGTTGCTCTGCGTACTTATGCAATTAAGTATTCTGATGCTCACCGGGAAGAAAGTAGTGAAATATGGCGTAAGAAAAATTACATTAAACAGAAGAGTTTTAATGTTAGTGCCGGAAAAGATATAAGAATCTATCAGCTTGGAGCATGGTTTAATTCTCTTTTTGTGGAAATCATTAAGGCTCGAGCTAAGTTTGAAAAAAAACAGCAGCTGGTCTGGTTTTATCCAACGCTTTCGGGAATGTTTTTTAATTTTGCCCGTAATATTCTGGCTTATGCTATTCTGATTAAAAAGGTTCTTGATGGCTCTATGGATATTGCAACCTTTACTCTTTATCTTGGACTTCTGGAAGGTTTTACAAACTGGATTTACACTCTTTCCCAGCGTTTTAATGATTTGAGGCGTGCAAGTCACGAGTTTAATGATTTGCATGACTTTTTGAATCTGCCGGAAAGAAATGGCTATATTGTTGAGCCTGTCGAAACTACAATGAATAATATGTCCGGGCAGTTAGACAATCCCCATGAACCTGCCCCGGAAATCACCTTCCGCGATGTTAGTTTTTCCTATCCGGATGTAGAAAAATCCACAATAAATAAGCTTTCTTTTGAAATTAAGGCAGGAGAAAAAATTGCTCTTGTTGGAAACAATGGGGCTGGTAAAACAACAATCGTAAAACTTCTTACGGGACTTTATCACCAGACATCTGGAGACATTCTGGTAAACGGAAAAACTATTGACCAGATTGGACTTGAAAAATATCAGGACAATATAAGCGTTTTATTTCAGGATACAAATCCTATGGCTTTTACGGTTATGGAAAATGTTTCCGGTGCAGAAGAAGCTGAAACTGATAAGATTCTGATGTGGAAGAGTCTTGAAACAGCTGGCCTAAAAGAAAAAATAGAAGGTCTTGCTCAAAAAGAAATGTCATATCTTACTCAAAATTTTTCGTCAGAAGGAATTCTTCTTTCTGGTGGTGAAACTCAAAAACTTCTTTTTGCAAAGGCAATTTATAAAAACGGAAATTTCCTTATTCTAGATGAACCAACTTCTGCCCTTGACCCGATTGCAGAAAGCAAAATCTATGAGGAATACAATAACCTTGCAGAAGGAAAAACTGCAGTCTTTATTTCGCACCGTCTTGCTTCTACAAAGTTTTGCGACCGCATTTTCTTTTTAGAAAACGGCACAATTACAGAATCCGGCAGTCATGAAGAACTGATGGCTAAGGGCGGCAAGTACAAGGAAATGTTTGACATTCAGAGTCAGTATTACCGCGAGGATTGTCATTCCGAACTTGTTTCGGAATCTCAATTATAAAAGAGATGCTGAAACAAGTTCAGCATGACAGACTAATAAGAGAGGAAATATTATGAAAAATAACACAATAACTAAAGTTTTAAAACTAACCCACCGTCTGCAGCCGGGACATATCAGTCTGATAATCTTTTCGCGAATAATTAATGTTACGAGCACTTTTATTCCAATCGTTTTAAGCAGCATTATTCTTGATCAGCTTATTTCAAAAGCGCCTTTTGAAACTATTTTCAAAACATCAATAATTCTTGTTGTTTCCAGCGGATTTTTGGGAATGGTTTACTGGGGCTTGCAGCACGTTATTTCTGTCAACAATTCTGTAATGGCTGAAAAAATTGATAAAATGCTTTGCGAAAAAACTTTTAATCTTGATTATGATATTCTGGAAAAACAGGAAACTTTGGATTTAATAAAAAAAGCCGAAGAAGGAATGAGGTCGCGAGGTGACTTCTCAGGTTTTTGCGGAAACTTTGCAGGTTTTATAGAAAATATTATTACAATTGTTTACAGTGTTGTTCTTCTTATTCCGCTTTTTATACCAAAAGCATCTGCCGCTGCCGGATTTTTGCCATCTTTTTTGAATAAATGGTACAGCTTTATAATTCTTGTGGTTATGCTGGCTTTAAGTGTTGGAGTTTCTGCCCTTACAAAAAAGAAGGAAGGTGAAATTCAGCAGGATATGTTTGTAAAAAATGTCCGCATTAATCGGGAATATGGTTATCTTTATAATCTGCTGTTTGATTATTCAAATGCAAAATATATCCGCCTTTATAAAAGCCAGAAGCTGATAGAGAAGCGGTGCATGAACATTGTGAATTTTCTTGAAACTGAATTTCAAAAAATGTTTTCTAAGATTAATAAATGTCAGCTGCCGGTATTTTTTGTAAATGCCATGCTTCAAATTGTAAGTTACCTTTATGTTGGACTCAAGGCTATTTTTGGTATGATTTCTATAGGCTCAGCCCTAAAGTATATATCTGCCTATTCGAATCTTGTATCTGGTGTTTCAAATATTTTTTATTCCTGGATTGAAATCAACATTAAGGCTGAATATCTTTCTTACTTTTATGATTTTATGGAGATTGAAAACAAGCAGTACGAAGGAACTATCCCGACAGAAAAACGCGACGACAATGAATTTGAAATTGAATTCCGCGATGTTTCTTTCCGCTATCCAAATACAGAAAACTATGTGCTCCGTCATGTGAATCAGAAAATTAAGATTGGAACTAAAACTGCTGTAGTTGGCAAAAACGGTGCGGGTAAGACAACTTTTATAAAACTTCTCTGCCGGCTTTACGAGCCCACCGAAGGTCAGATTCTGCTTAATGGTGTTGATATCCGTTATTATGATTACAAGGATTATGCGCGGCTTTTCAGTGTGGTTTTCCAGGATTTTAATTTGTTCTCGTTCAGCATTGCAGAAAATGTTGCGGGCGGAAAAACTTTTGATGATGACCGGGTTAAAAACTGTCTTGAACGTTCTGGCTTTGGTGAAAGGCTTGCAAAACTTAAGGATGGAATCAGGTCAAATATCTATCAGCATAATGATGATGGTGTTGAGATTTCCGGCGGTGAAGCCCAGAAGATTGCGATTGCCCGAGCCCTTTACAAGGATGCTCCTTTTGTAATTCTTGATGAACCGACCTCAGCCCTTGACCCGGTTGCAGAATACGAAATCTACCAGCACTTTGATTCAATGGTTCAGAATAAGACTTCGATTTACATAAGCCACAGAATGAGCAGCTGCCGCTTCTGCGACAATATCCTTGTTTTTGATGAAGGAAAAATTGTAGAAAGAGGCTCTCATGAAGAACTTTTGAAGTCTGGCGGCTTATACAGCGAATTGTGGAATGCGCAGGCGCAGTACTACGCTTAAACTTTGTGTATTGGCGCCTTGAAGGACATCTTTCTGGGCGTTGCCGTCTTTTCAAACTGAATTGTATAAGTGCCTGCGGTCTCGTCAATTTCCAGAACGATGCCGCGACCGAGGATTCCGTGCTCAACGGTGTCGCCTTTGGCGAGGCCTGCGAGCTCGGATTTTTTTTGCAGTTTTGTTTCGCTTTCCTGAACGTAAAGTTTTGTTTTTGCAATCAGGCCTGGCGGGAGTTCAACCTCGTAATTAAGAAGCGGCCGGTCAATGTCAAAAATAAAACGGGATGGGTAGCGGCTTCCAGAAACCTGAGAGAAGCCTTCAGCCTCGGTCAGATATAAGAGTTTTTTGGCACGGGTAACTGCTACAAATGCAAGTCGGCGTTCTTCTTCCATTGCTTCAAGGGTACTGGTCTTTTTGCTTGGGAAGGTGTTTTCGTTGAGCCCCGCAATAAATACGACCGGGAACTCAAGGCCTTTTGCGGTGTGCACGGTCATAAGGCGGATGGCGTTTTTAGTGGTGGCGATGTCGGCGTTTGTGTAGAGAGCGGCGTGTGCAAGATAATTTTCGAGGGTACACTCTTCGCCGCAGGAGGTTTCGTATTCGTAAATGGACTGCTTAAGTTCTGCAAGATTGTCGAGTCGCTCCTGGCTTCCCTCAGTTCTGAGAGCCAGCTCATAGCCGCTCTGATTCATTATATGACTGAATACTTCGGAAATCTGGCGGCCATGATAGGTTGCAGAAAAGCGTTCTATGAGGTCTATGTAATTCTGTGCGGTTGTGTTTGCAAAAAGCGGGTCGCTGACTAAAAGTTTGAGAGCCTCGTACAATGAGCAGCCGTTTTGGGCTGAGTACTCTTTGAGTGCTTTTATGCGGCGTTCGCCTACGTTGCGTTTTGGCTGGTTTACGGTACGTAAAAAAGAAAGGTCGTCTTTGTAGGCTATCATGCGCAGGTAGGAAAGCGCATCTTTTATTTCAGCACGGTCGAAAAAGGGCACGCCGGAATTTAAAGTGTAAGGTAGCTTTTCGCGCTGGAATACTTCTTCGATTGCACGGCTTATATAATGGGCACGGTAAAGAATTGCGATATCACCTAAAGTGTATTCCTGTGCAGTCAGTTCGCGGATTTTTTTATAGATATACTCCGCTTCATCTTCTGCGGAAGCGGCGTGGTAGTAGGCTGGGAGCGGGGGCGTTACGGGGGCAGGGCCCCCGTAAGAAGGGGTGGTGAGCAACGAAGTGCGAGCCAGGGGAAGGCTTTCCCCCACCTTTAAATCTTTCTTAATTCTTCCCTTATTTTTGCTAATCAAACTGTTTGCAACATCAAGAATCTCGCGGGTGCTGCGATAGTTGCGGTTCATCATGATTGTGCGCACGCCTGGGAACTTTTTGTCGAACTCAAGAAGGTAACGTATGTCGGCACCTCGCCAGGTGTAAATTGTCTGGTCGGGGTCGCCTACGACGAAGAGGTTGTTGTGGTACGGACAAAGGGCTTTCATCATTTCATATTGAATCATGTCTATGTCCTGGAATTCGTCTATCATTATGTATTCAAGGCGTTCCTGCCATTTGAGACGGATTGCTTCGTTTGTCTGGAATATATATAAAACGAATTTTAAAAGGTCATTGTAGTCCAGCCCGAAACACTTTTTTTCCTGATACAAATAGCCGTAAAAAATTATGTCATCTGCGCGGGTGGCGGCAATGTATTTTTGATGGATTTGTTCGAGCGACATTGTAATGAGGTCTTCGTAATACTGTGGTTCTTTAAAAAGTTTACGGATTTCTATCATGTCGCGGGCGGCACTGAACGTCATCTGCCTCAAGGTAAGCCCCCGCTCTTCGTAAATTATCTGCAGCATTGCGTTTATATCTGAATTGTCGAGCACCAGAAAACTTTTTGGATAGCTTACAGCATTTGAGTCTTCCTGCAAAACGCTCACACAAAAGCCGTGGAACGTTGAAATGTAACCTGTATCGTTGTCGCCTGTAAGTTCGCGTATGCGGCGGCGCATTTCGGCCGCGGCTTTATTCGTGAAGGTTACGCACAAAATGTGCGAGGGCAAAATACCTATTTCGTTTACAAGATATGCAAAACGGCAGGTGAGTGCGCAGGTTTTTCCTGAGCCTGCTCCGGCAATTACACGGACGTAGCCTTCGGTTGTGGTTACGGCTTCCCGCTGTTCTGGATTGAGTTTGTCGAGATAGTCTGTTGTGGCGGCGGGAACGGCGGCGGGTGTTGAGAACTCGTTAGATGCAGCGTGTGTTGAGAACTCGTTAGATGCGGCGGGTGTTGAGATGTCGTTAGATGAATCTGCGGGTGTTGCGATGTCGGAATTTGAAATGTCCTGCATAAAAATAATTATAGAGAAATTCCTCAATATAGACTATAATTAATCTATGAAACACAAATGGAAAATTGCAATTTTTTGTATAGCATCTATAATTTTGAATCTTCTTACTTCAATTTTAATTTTTGATGTATGTCACATACCTTTATTTTTAGATACAATCTTTACCGTTGCAATTGTTTTTTATTTTGGACTTGTTCCCGGTCTGATTGTTGGATTTTTCTATAACATTTTTGATGTTACATTCAATTATATAGTTAGAGGTGTTTTTTCGCCTACTAACATGTGTTTTGCGCTTTGTGGAATTGGAATTGTTTTAGTTACCTGGATTTTTGCCCGCAAAAAAAAGGAATTTCAAATAAGTGTTCCAATAACTATTTTGTATCTTGTATTGATTTCATTACTTTCTTCATTCATTACTGTGTTTATAGGCGGAACTATAGATTTTGTAAGGTTTTCATATTTTGATATTCCGGATTCTATGGCGCCAATCAAGCGTTTTACAGAGAGTTTTGTTTCCCAGAAGTTCGGTTTATTTGCATCCTGCATTCTAGCTCAGATTCCAATTTCAATTACCGACCGCCTGATTTCTACCTTTGCAGGGTACGGGTTATTCAAGCTTTATGAAAAAATTTTTGGGCCTTCGGAGGTTTCCTGATAATGAATCAAGAAAAGGAAATTGCAGAACTTCAGAATATAATTCATCAATATACAAACTTTTTTATCATTTTCGATATTATCTTTTTCATTACAATTATTGCAATTATAATTTTTGCAATTCAGTATTTAAAATCCAAAAAACAACTTAAAAATTCCAGCCGTTACCTTCGTTTTACAATTAAAGGTCAGGAAGAAGAACGAGCCCGCATTGCCCGTGAGCTTCACGATACGGTTGCCCAGGATCTCCGCTACTGCCGTTCTCTTTCAGAAAAACTTCAGGATAAAAACGATGTTGAACTTGGAAAGACAATTTCCTGTCTGCTTGAAAAATCTCTTTCTCAAGTCCGAAGTATGAGTTACAATCTCGCTCCTCCTGATGTGATTAGAAATGATATTGCCGCAAATGTAATGAACCTTTCTCAAAACTTTAAGGAACATTCTGATATTGAATTCCGCCTTACAATGCCGGAAAAAATTAATACCAGTTTTCTAAAAGAAGAAGATAACCTGAATATCTATAGAATTGTTCAGGAAGCACTTACAAATATCTTAAAGCACGCACAGGCCAGTGAAGTAACTGTTCTTTTGCGTAATGAGAATGAAGGAGAACCGGAAGGTCTTTATATTTTTATCAGTGATGATGGAAAGGGCTTTGATGTTTCTGAAATTTCCAGAGCACGTGGTACAGATGGTTCTCATTTAGGGCTTGTTGGTATGGGAGAACGGGCCGTGCTGATTGGTGCGAAACTTGAAATAGATTCGCATCCTGATGAAGGAACTCAAATTACACTTATAAAACAAAAGTTGTGAAAAATTCACAAGTAAAGTATGCGTTGTTACTGTCTACAAATTAAATAATCTCTGTTAGAATTATTTTTAGGATATAAAAAATGAAAAATACAAGTATTTTTGTTGTTGAAGATCATTCTCTTACAAATCTTGGAATCAGACAGTTTTTTAGTGAAAGATCTAATTTTATTATCTGCGGTTTTGCCTCAGAACGTGATGAAGCCATAAATAAAATTGCAGAACTTGCAGCTGATAATAACCTTCCTGATATTCTTATTCTTGATATGAATCTTGGTGCATGCAGCGGGCTTGATGTTCTCCAGGTTGTAAAAGATAAATATCCGACTATAAAGGTTGTTGTTCATTCAATGTATACAAATCCCGGAATTTTGAGTCTTGCCCTTGATTATGGGGCTCTTGGATTTGTATCTAAAGACAGTATGGAAACAGAACTTCTGCGTGCAGTAACTGATGTTGTAAACGGTGGAAGCTATGTTCAGCAGAGTCTTGTTACTTCACTTTTTACATACAGAAATCTTCTGGACAGCCTTACCCGTCAGGAACAGAATATTTTCAAAAAAATTATTGAACGAAAGGATAATGAACAGATTGCTGCAGAACTGAATCTTACTTTGCGCAGTGTAGAAAATTATCTTTCCCGCATTTATGGTAAAACCGGCTGCCGCGGCCACGAAGAACTTATCAAGAAATTCGGTTAATTTTTTTTGCAGTTTCTAAAAGAATATCTCTCTTATTCATCTCCGGGTCTTCCAGTACGCAATCTAACAGCTCATTCAAAATGCGCCCAAGTTCTTTACCCGCCGGAATTCCTGCTGCCATAAGGTCACGTCCGTTTACAGCAAGCGACTTAAGTGATAATGCCGTTTTCTTTTCAAGTTCTTTTTTTACCCGTTCATCAAGTTCGTGTAAAAGGGTAACGCTTGCACTGTAACGTGCATCTACTTTTTCATTATACATTCCGTACATATCAGCGAGCCGTAAATCGTAAAGGTCTTCCAGACATTCCGGTTTTACCCGGACTATAAAGCGTCGCACGGCAGCATCGCTCCATCCTGTTTCATAATGGAACATGTGTTCCTTTACAAGGTGGCACACATTATGAACTGTCTCATTTGGAAAACGCAGTCTTACAAGAATTTTTTCTGTGATTTTTTCACTAAAGCTTTCGTGATTATAAAAGGTAATTGTTTCAATTTCCTTTGTACTGCCGTCATTTTTATCTCCGTCAAGCACTGTTTCTTTATGGAGTTTTTTTGCAGCTGGTTTTCCTATATCATGAAAAAGGGCTGCAAGGCGAACATTCAGCTTATCTGCCGGGGCCCCGTCGCAGGCATAAAAAAGATGGTCTAATACATCAAACTTATGAAAAGCCCTGTAATCTGACTGAACACAGCCTCTGCAGACATCAAATTCCGGAATAAATAAAGAGAGTATTCCTGTTTCTTCCATCATTTTGAGACCTGTAGAAGGCTTTGGGGCTTTCATTATCTTTTCAAACTCATCACGAAAACGTTCAATGGAAATGGAAATAACTTTCTTTTGAATTTCTTCTTTGAAAATTTCTGAATATGTATTATTTTCTATACTAAAACCAAGCTTTGCAGCAAACCTTAATGCACGAACAGGGCGTAATCCGTCTTCCATAAAGCGTTCGTGAGCAATACCAACAGTGCGGATCAGTTTAGCTTTAATATCCTGCTGGCCACCATAAGGGTCTACAATAATGCCGTCTTCAAGAGAGGCAGCAATTGCGTTCATTGTAAAATCGCGGCGTGCAAGGTCTTCTTCAATTGTTGCGGCATAATTTACAGAATCTGGATGCCGGCCATCGGAATAGCCGGCTTCAGTACGGAAGGTAGTTACTTCAATTTCGTTACCCTTGTAATGTACAGTTACAGTCCCGTGTTCAATTCCAGTAGGCACTACAAATTTAAAAAGCTTTATTACATCCTGAGGTGTTGCATTTGTTGCAACATCCCAGTCATGCGCGGGAACCTTCATAATCATATCGCGCACAGCTCCGCCAACAAGGTATGCTTTAAAGCCTGCGTCAGAAAAAACTTTTCCAAAATCTTTCAGTAAATCCGGAAGCCTCATTTTTTTAGTCATCATTTTATACCTCCAGAAATATAGCCTATTATGTTTGATGTCCCTGTACAGAAAATGCAGAAAATTGCAGATGCAATAAGGGCTGCAAGATTAAAAGCGTTTTTGATTTTTTGTTTTTCAGTAAAAATCTTGATGGTAGTTTCAACTATCAAAAGTACGGAAAACAGACTGTTAAAAATTGCCACATAAGAAAGAATTGAAAGAATCCACTGCTGGTTTTCATCCTGAAAATTCTGATAATTTCCAATAATGTAAAGAGTTATAAGAATTATGCAGAATACTGTAAGGGCAAAATTAAGCGTCATTGAAAACTTATAGGTGAGGGTATTCGATAATAATTTTTTGGAATATTTAAAGTCTATTTTATTTGCCATTACTTGAAGCCACTTGCCAACACTGATATACTAATCCGAATATGAAGAAATTTCTAGCATGTGTGTTTATTCTTGCGGTTTTCTCAGGTGTAGTTTTTTATTTCGGCTGGACTCAGTTTCGCGTAAAGCCTGATACAATCGGAATTGTTGTTTCAAAAACTAATGGAATAGATGAAAAGCCTGTTCAAAATGGTGAGTTTGCCTGGCACTGGCAGTTTCTTCTTCCGACAAATGCAACTCTTAAAACCTTTCACATTAAACCTGTAGATGCTGTTAAAACAATCAGCGGAGCTCTTCCTTCCGGTGAAGCCTATGCTGCTATTTATGGGGCAGAAGGACTTTTTAATTATTCCTTTACTTTTGATATTTCACTCACGGTTTCCCCTCAGGCCATTGTTGAGCTCATGCAGCTGAATAAAATTACTGATGATTCAGACCTTGAATCATATCTGGAAGGTGCTGCCGGAACACTCGCACAGCATGCGGCAAATTTCATTCTTTCAAAAGCACAGGATAATCCAGACTTCAGACCGGAATCTCTTCGTCGTGAAGAAATATTACGCGGTATTCAGATTTATAAAGATTTTCCAGAAATTGATGTTTCCGTTTTTTCAATCCAGAGTTCAAAGCTCCCGGATTATAAAATGTATAAAAAGATTCAAAATATGCAGCCGGAAGACCTTAGCAGACAAACTTTGCCTGCAGAACCGGTGCAGGAGGAAATTTAAAATGCCAAAAATTCTTACAGCCTTACGCGGAGCAGTTTGTGTAGAAAATACAGCCCAGAGCATTACGGAAAATGTTTGTCTCATGTGCCGCGAACTTTTTAGCCGCAATAACATAAAAGCAGAAGATATAGTTTCACTTCAATTCACAATTACAGATGACATTACTGTATTGAATCCAGCAACAGCACTCCGCAAGGGAAATGCAGGTCTTGACGTAACAAAGTTTCCTCTTTTTTGCAGTCAGGAAGCTAAAATTGATGGTGGAATGAAGCTTGTAATCCGCGCTCTTTTGACAACTTATGTAGATTCAGCTGATGGAAAAATTCCTGAACGTAATAATGTTTACCTGAACGGGGCAGAGAAACTAAGACCTGATTGGGGTGCGAAAATATAATTTGCAAAACGAAAAATTATAGACAACCTTCATTTTTAGGGGGATAATAGAGTTATGAAGATTTGGATTGTCAGTATGGAATGTGCCGGCATAGCAGAAGCTGGCGGTGTAAAAAATGTAACTTTTTCTTTGTGCAAGGAATTTTCAGATCTCAAACACAAAACAACTCTTTTTATTCCTGTTTATAAATGTACCTGTTTAGATTCTCTTTTTGAATTTAACAAGGTAGAAACTCCTGCAGAAATTGAACTGTGTGGAAGAAAAGAAAAAGTAACTTATACAACTGCAAAAAGCACTTCAAATTTTGATGTAGTTCTTATAAATCATCCTTTGTTTGCAGAAAAAGAAGCAATATATACTTATACTGAAAATGAAGAAAAAATAAATCCGGCACATAAAAAAGGAACCGGTCATGCAGATGCTCTTTATCTTGATGTTCTGTTTCAGAAAGCTGTTTGTGCCTATGGTTCTCTTATTTCCCGTTCAGATATTCCTGAAATTCTTCACTGCCAGGATGCATCAACGGCAATGCTTCCGGCCTTTATTGCAAATTCAAAAGCTTTTAAAAAGACAAACTGTGTAGTTACAATTCATAATGCAGGTCCATTCTATCATCATAGTTTTACAAGTATTGGAGAAGCAGCCTGGTATACAGGACTTTCAACTCCGCTTCTTGAAAAGTCAATGAACGGACGTGCTGTAGAGCCTTTTTTAGTTGCTTCAGAATCCGGAGCTTATCTTACAACGGTTTCAGAAGATTATGCAAAAGAACTCACGGATCCTGCCAATGTAGAAGAAACAGAAGGTCTTGCACCAATCTTTGCTTCCCGAGGAATTAAAATTAAAGGCATTACAAATGGTTTTGATTTTGACCGCTACAATCCTGTGTCGAAAGAAGCTTCTAAACTTCCGTTTGAATTTGAGCCTGAAAAAAATGAACTTGATGGAAAACTTAAATGCCGCAAATTCTTTATTCAGAACATTGTAAATACAGATAATTTTAAGGCCGGTGGAATTAAAAAATACGGTAAACTTGAATGTTCAACTGAATATACAAAAGAAATTTTCATTTGCTATCACGGACGCATTACTACCCAGAAAGGCATCTCTGTGCTTACAGCCGCTGTTCCTGCAATTCTGGAAAACTTCCCTGATGTAAGATTTATTTTTGCAGGGCAGGGGGAACCGCGACTTGAAATTGACATTGTTCGTCTCACAGAAAAATATCCTGGTCGTGTAACTTTTATGAATGGTTATAACCAGACAGTGGTTCGTCTTGCAACTGCAGTAAGTGATTTTATTGTGCTGCCAAGCTTCTTTGAGCCTTGTGGCCTTGAAGATTTTATCGCTCAGGTTTATGGAACTGTTCCTGTTGCTCATAGAACCGGTGGTCTGAATAAAATTGAAGACGGCCGCACCGGATTTTTGTATGAGACTAATAGTGCGGGCGTACTCACAGCCAAACTTACTGAGGTTATTATGCTTAAGATGCTGCGACCTAGTCAGATTGCGCGCATGATTAAGAGCGGGGCTTATAGTGTTCATCACGAATATCTCTGGAAGAATGTAATTCAGAAAAAATATCTGCCATTTTTTAAAGAAATTTTAAAAAATAATAAAGATTGATATTGACACTTTTTCAATAAATCTATAATATAAGACTCACGTTCGACACAACAACGAACGCAACAAACCAAATAAATCTGCTGCCTTAGCTCAGCTGGTAGAGCACGTGATTTGTAATCTCGGGGTCGTGGGTCCAAATCCTACAGGCAGCTTATAATGGGGAGTTCGCATAGCGGCAATTGCAAGGGACTGTAAATCCCTCGACTAACGTCTCCAGAGGTTCGAGTCCTCTACTCCCCAGTCGTTCCAAGAGTAAGAAAAGTCTTACTCTTTTTTTATTTAACCGCTTGTCATTGATTTGTCATCCTTGACCGAGTTTGCTTCGCAAACGTCGCAGGGCTCGACCCGGGGATCTGTACTTACTCATATTTTTTTTCTTATTTTTACTCATAATCTTTTGACAAAAGTTCTCTAATGGGGTAAATTTAAAAAGATATTTTTTATTACAAAAATAGAGGGGGAAAAGTGACTATCAATTTCTGGGGTGTAAGGGGCTCTGTTCCTACACCGTTATCACCGCAGCAGGTTCAATCAAAAATTATGGCAGCTATTCAGCGTGCAAAGCCTTCAGACCTGGAAAATGCGGAAACCAGAGCAAAGTTTGTTGCATCACTTCCTTCCTGGATTTTTGGTACAGCCGGTGGTAATACAGCCTGCGTTGAGCTTGTAAATAACGATACACATATAATTCTTGATGGTGGAACCGGACTCAGGGCCATGGGTAAAGCCAGAAAATGTCCAGATAAATATCATGTATTCCTGTCTCATTTTCATTGGGATCATATACAGGGATTTCCTTTTTTTGATCATGCTTATAATCCTAACTGTCGTTTTGAATTCTATACACATTTTGAACATGCAGAGGATTATTTCTGGGAGCAGGTAAAAGAACCTTATAGTCCTCCATCTGTAGGAAAAACTCTTTGCAAAAATATTGGTTTTAACCGAGTTTTTGAAGATGAAGAATTTGAACTCGATGGAATAAAAATTAATTCGCATAAAATGCGCCATCCGGGTGATGCTTACGCTTTTTCTTTTGAATATGGCGGAAAGAAATTTGTTTATGCTACAGATGTTGAATTAAAAACAACTGATTACCAGAATGCAGATTATGGAGAAGGTGTTTTTAAAAATGCAGATGTAATTGTTATTGATTCTCAGTATACTGTAGAAGAAGTTTACCGCAAGGAAAACTGGGGGCATTCATCTTTCTGCTATGCAATAGATTTTGCCGTTTACTGGGGAATCAAAAAGGTTTATCTGTTTCATCATGAACCTGTTTATGATGATAAAAAGCTGAATTCAATTCTGGAAGCAGCCCGCTGGTATGCGCAGTATATAAATCATTCTGATATTGAAGTTTATCTGGCTAAGGAATCGCAAGAGATAGTCTTATGATAGTCGATAACGAAGATATAACCATTCTGGATTATTCTTTTTCTAAAAAAGAGGTTTTTGTGCTTGCAAAATACCTCAGAACAAAACAGGAAGAATTGCCGGAAGGACTTGAGTTGTTTTATAAAACACTCGAAGATTCCATTTATAATTGCATGTCTCTCGAAGAGGTAAAAAGATTTTACTCATGAAAAAAAAATTAATTGGTACTGGTGTTTTTGTTTTTTTGCTTGCTGTAATTATTTCTACAGCATATTTTTTTGTAAAAAAAATTGCGTCGCCGGTTCTGACTTCAGCTGGTTCTGATGACTCAAATAAGGTTAGAATTGAAATTCCATCGGGAATGTCTGTAAGTGGTGCTGCAAAGCTTCTTGCAGAAAATAATCTTATTCGTAATGAAAAACTGTTTTATTATACTGCAAGATATCCTCAGTTAAAAAGTTTCCTCTATGGTAAACAGACAAAATCCTCTGCCTTTGTACTTAGAAGCGGAATTTATTATGTAAGCCCTGCAATGAATATCGCAGAAATTCAGGAACTGCTTTCATCTGGACAGCAGGAATATATAAAAGTTTCTCTTCCGGAAGGACTTACAATTTCAAAAATTGCAGCTGAACTTGAAGAAAATAGAATTTGTTCTGCGCAGGATTTTATTTCAATCTGTAAAAATGCTGATTTTGCCGCTGTCAACGGAATTAATGGTGAAACTGTAGAAGGTTTTCTTTTTCCCGATACTTATTTTTTCACGCCAGGTATGACTGCAGAAACTGTTGCAAAAATTATGATTGAAAACTTTTTTTCTAAAATCAATCAAATTCCTTCTCTGGCAGCCATGAATTCTGCTGATTTATATCAGACTGTTGTACTGGCTTCTATTGTTGAGCGGGAATATCGCGTAGAGGAAGAGGCACCTTTAATTGCAAGTGTATTCAAAAACCGTCTCCGTCGTAATATCGGACTGTATTCATGCGCAACTGTTGAATATATTCTTACCGAAATTGAAGGACGCCCTCATCCGGAGAGAATCCTTATTGAAGATACTAAAATTGATAATCCTTATAATACATATAAATGGGCAGGACTTCCTCCCGGACCAATTTCAAATCCAGGTCTTGTTGCCTTAAAAGCTTGTGCTGATACACCTAAAACAAATTATTATTTCTTTCAGATTGTAGACCCTGCAGCTGGAAAACATATTTTTACTACTAATTTTGATGAGCATGTTCAGAGCCACAATCTATATACAAAATCAAATAAGAGATAGGAAAGAAAATTGGCAGGCGGTTTTATTTCCAATGAAACAATAGATGCAATTCTCAATACTACCGACATTGTAGCGACTGTCGGTGAATATACAAAACTGGAAAGGCGTGGGGCGAATGACTGGTGGGGCTGTTGTCCTTTTCACGGTGAAAAAACAGCCTCTTTTCATGTTGATGCCGACAAAAAGTTTTATCACTGCTTTGGCTGCCACAAAGGCGGTAATGTAGTCAATTTTATAATGGAAATGGAAAAACTTTCCTATCCGGATACACTTGAGCTCCTTGCCAAAAAAGCTGGAATTCCAATTAAGTATCAGGATGGTTATAAACCGGACCAGAACCGTTCCAAAATAGATGAAGCAGAACAATATATAAATCTTTATGAACGCACTGCATCTATGTTTCATTATTTTCTGCTGGAAACTCCTCAGGGGCAGAAGGCTCTTGAGTATGTTACTAAGCGTGGTCTTACAAAAGAGACAATTGAAAAATTCAAACTTGGTTATGCACCTGCAGACCGAAAGTGGCTTCATAAATTTCTTCTTGGAAAAAACTTCAGTGCAGAGTTTCTGGCAAAATCCGGTTTGTTCAGTCAGAAATATCCTGAATTTTCATTTTTTTCAGATCGTCTTATGTTTCCGATTTTTAACCGCAGGGGGCAGATTGTTGCATTCGGCGGCCGTGTAATTCCACCTGCAGATGAATCTCAGCGTAAGTATTTAAATTCCGGAGACCTTCCTCAATTCAAAAAACGGGAAACACTTTTTGGTTTCAGCTTTGCAAAGAATTCAATCCGCGAAAAAAAATCAATTATTTTCTGCGAAGGAAATATGGATGTAATTGCATATCATCAGTGCGGACTTGATTATGCCGTTGCAACTTTGGGAACAGCCCTTACAGAGGAACATATCAAAATGATTTCCGGCTTTGTAGCTGGAGGTACAGTTTACCTTTCTTTTGATTCAGATGGAGCCGGCCAGACTGCAACCTGGAAAGCTATAAAACTCTGCCGTGAACATGACCTTACCGTAAAAATCATCAGGTTAAAAGGCGGAAAAGACCCTGCAGAGATTATGTTAAAATTCGGTGCAGAAAACTTGACTGCTCAGGTAAAAAACGCTATATTAGATAGTGATTATTTGATATTTAGACTAGGTGAAAAATACC
>CAMNBC010000027.1 GCA_946532115.1 uncultured Treponema sp. | reverse complement strand
TATTCATTTTCGCCCTCCACTATTTAATCAGTCCTTTAAAGCCAAGGAATGCCAGACTCAAAAGACTTGCACAAATATACAGAATTGGAGTGCCGGCAAAAGCCTTAGGAACATTTGCTGTCTTAACACGGCTTCTAACACCACTCATGATTACCATTGAAATCAAAAAGCCCATAGCAGAACCAAAAGCATAAACAAGACTCTGGACATAGTTGTAATTCTTACTGATACAATTAATTGTAATACCAAGAACAGCACAGTTAGTTGTAATCAAAGCAAGGTAAACACCCATTGCATTGTAAAGGCCCGGAGACATCTTTTTCAGGAAGAATTCTACAAGCTGAACCAAAGATGCAATTACAAGAATAAAGAAAAGAGTTTGCAGGAATTCCAGTCCAAGGGGAACCATTACAAGTTTATAAAGCGGCCAGGTAACTGCAGTTGCAAGCATAATTACAAAGGTAGTTGCTAACCCCATACCTGTTGCCTTTTCTGTATCATTAGTCATGCCGATAAATGGACAGATAGCAAGATACTGGATGAAAACTACATTGTCGATTAAAGCAGATTTTATAAAAAGTTTAATGGTTTCCATTATTGTTCGCCTCCTGTCTTATTTGCCTGATGTTGTTTCCATGCCTGAAGACAGGCCGCAAGAATTCCGAAAACCAGGAAGCCTCCCGGTGCACTGTTGAAAATTCCGATTCTGAAAGCTTCCGGAAGAACTTCAATTTTAAATGCAGTACCTGCAAAAAGTGTTCCACCACCAAGTAATTCACGAATCAGGGAAATAGCAACAAGAACAATTGTATAACCAATTCCCATTCCAAGCCCATCCAGTATTGAATCACCTACTTTATTTTTTGAAGCGAAGGCTTCTACACGGCCCATGATGATACAGTTTACAACAATGAGCGGAATAAAAACTCCAAGCGCATTATAAAGAGATTCAACATAAGCATTCAAAACCAGCTGAACTATTGTAGTAAACGCTGCAATAACAGTAATGAATACAGGAAGACGAATCGCAGATGGAATCAGTTTTCGGAATATACTGATTACAATTTCACTCATAACCAGTACAAAAGTCATTCCAACGCCCATTCCAATACCATTAAATATACTTGTTGTAACACCAAGAGATGAACACAAACCTATATTCAAAACAAGGAGCGGGTTTTCTCGTAGAAAACCGTTGATAAATATTTTCAATTTGTTTGATTTTTCAGACATTACTTTGCTCCTTTTATATCAAAATAAGCAAGAAGATTTTTAGTACCTTCATTTATTAACGAAGAAACTGCAACGCTGGTAATTGTAGCACCAGAAATCGCATCAAAATTCTCCACAGCCTTAAAACCGCCAGCGGCGTTCTTCCCTTCAAACTGTCCGTAAAATGTTTTACCGTTAGGAAGCTTAAACGTTGCATCGTTAGCTTTCAAACCAAAACCAGGTGAATCGGTAAGCTTCAAAAATTTTAAACCGGTTACAGTTCCATCAGTTTTTATGCCAATTAAAATTGTACCCTGATCATAAGTCGGGCCGGAAACCTGAGCTGCTCCACCAATAATTTTTCCATCTTTTTTTGCAACATAAATATCATCAACTGTAATTGCACCAACAACAGGAGGTGTAAAATCATTTACAGTTTCAAACTTTAAGCCCTCATCCGGGAAAAATTCTGCCATAGCCTGACTTACTTTTCTTTCCTGATTTTGAGCAATTTTTGGAGCAGTAAAATTGTTTACAACAGCAAGCATTGCACAGGCGACAACTGCATAAGCACAAAGTACAAGACCAAGCTTAATCATGCTCCAGGCATTTTCTTTTTTTGCAACTTCAGCCATTACTTTGCCTCCTTTACTGCATCTGCAGGACGACCTGCTTTTTTACCATAACCGTATTTGCGGGCAGTAAGATTATTAAGGAATGGAGCAATGCTGTTCATAATCAAAATAGAGAACATTACACCTTCCGGGTAACCACCGAAACGTCTGATAAGGAAAGTAATTAAACCACAGCCAAAACCGAAGACCAGTCGGCCTTTTTTTGTAACCGGAGCAGTTGCATAATCAGTTATCATAAAAGTTGCACCGAACAATAGACCACCTGTCATTAGTGACATTGCAACATTTTCACCAGCAATCAAAGAACAAACTGCTACTGTACCTGTCATTGCAACCGGTGCACGCCAATCAATAATATGTGCCAGTGCAAGGAAAGCGAATGAAATCAAAATTAAAAGAGTTGAAGTTTCACCAATACAGCCTGCTCTGTTTCCAATGAAATACTGCCATAAAGTCCCATCTTCAATTGCAAAAGTTCCGGCTTTTATTGCAGACAAAGTTGTGGCCGAAGAAATTGCATCAATAGTGCCTCCCAAGGTTTTTGGAGTCATCCAGGAAGCTCCCATTGCTGCAGGAAAACTTAAAAACATAAAGGCACGGCCTGTTAAAGCCGGATTAAACACATTTGAACCTATTCCGCCAAAAAGACCTTTTGCAACAACCATTGCAACTGCAGCCCCTACTACAAAAATCCACACCGGAGCTGTTGAAGGACAAACAAGCGCCATCATAACGCCGGTTACACAGGCAGAAAGATTTGAAATTACAATCTTTTGCTTTGTTACTTTCTGAAACAAAAATTCAAAAAGCACACAGGATGCAACTGATACAAGAATTCTTATAAGAGCTGCCATTCCAAATAATACAATACCCATAATGATTTCAGGAAGCAAAGCAATAAGTACCGTTCCCATAATCATCTGTGTCGAACACTTAAAATTAAAATGAGGGCTTGAAGAAACGTAAATTTTAGAACTCATTTTGCACCTCCTTCTGCCTTTTCTGCATTAGCCTTAGCTGTAGCCTTCGCCTTTTCTTCTGCCATCTTCTGGCGAACAAGACCTTTTCCAAGTCTGATTCTCTGAATGAGATTTACTTTTGCAGGACAAACAAAGGCACAACAGCCGCATTCAATACAATCCATTAAACCAAAGCTCTTTGCTTTTTCAAGATTACCAGCTTTAAGTTCCCGGACAATCAAAGCCGGAGAAAGCCGCATAGCACATTTTGCAACACAGCTTCCGCAGGAAATACACTGGCTTTCTTCTTCAAGGAAAGTTTCTTTTTCTGTAAGGAAAGTTACACCGCTTGTCCCCTTTGCAACAGGAAAATCAGCAGACATCATGGCAAAGCCCATCATAGGACCACCACTGATAATTTTTACTGCAGAATCTGAAGTGGCTTCGGTACTTTCTGAATCCTTCAATTTGAAAACATCGGGCATAAGGTCGCTTACAATTGTTCCAACTGGAACTCTTACATTAACAGGCTTTTCTACAGCTCCACCGCTGATTGTAAGCGAACGTTCAATAAGCGGCATTCCAAGTCTAAATGCATCACTTATTGCACAAACTGTACCTACGTTAGAAATTACACAGCCAGCATCTGCAGGTAACTTAGCACTTGGAATCTCGCGGCCAGTTGCAGCAGATACAATAAACTTTTCTGCTCCTTGCGGATATTTGGTTTTTACAAGGCAGATAGAAATCCTGTCTTCCTTACCTGCCTCACTAATAGCCTTTTCAAGCTCTGGTAAAAGATAAGCTTTATTATCTTCAAGAACAATAATACCTTTAGCTTTTCCATTTCCTGTTTTTCCGCCGTTTACTATATGAAGTACAATTGAAAGACCGTCAATTACTTTTGAAGACTGTTCAAGAATTGTACGCTCATCGCAAGTCAGATAAGGTTCACATTCAGCAGCATTAACAAGTACATAATCAATAATTTTATCAGCAGGAGGATTTAATTTTACATGGGCCGGGAATGATGCTCCGCCCATACCAACAATTCCTGCTTCACGAATTCGTTTTAAGCAATCTTCTTTTGAACACTCATAAGGATCTAAAACAGGTAATAATGATTCGCGTCCGGCATCGTCTGCTTCAATAATAATGCATGGAGCCATACCGTTTCCGGTAACAAGACAATTTTGGATTTTTTTGATTTTTCCAGAAACAGAAGAATGAACAGGACAATTCATAAAACCTTCGCCATTGGCAATAATTTGTCCTTTTGCCACTTCATCACCGATCTTAACTACCGGTTGATTTGGTGCGCCTCCCATAGTAACAGGAATAGTAACTGTTTTTGATTTAGGGAACGCAGCAGTTATAGGGCACTGATTACTCAGTTCCTTAAACTCTTTAGGGTGTATTCCACCCTTAAATGTTTTTGCTCTCATAATTCTTCTATTATAAATCTGTTTAGCCCAACTTGCAAGAATGTTTAATAACTTGAACCACAGATTAAAAATATATATAAAAAAAAGTTATATTTTTTTTGATTTTAGATTTATAATTATTTCCATGGGTAGCTTTGATTCACTAAAAAAAATTTTAGGTCTTGAAACCTTTACGAAATATACAAGAGAGTACTTTGATAGATCAAATATACGTTCAAGTCTTTATGTTTCCTCAGTGGTAATTATTCTTGAACTGTGGATGATAATCAGTACCTTAGTCCTTCAATACATTGGAAATTTAAATCGTACTAAATCCTGGTTTATTACTCATATCGGAAGTTATACACTACTTTTGATTTCAGCAGTTATTCTTTTTATATATTCTCTTTTACATTATAAAAAAATCGTTAAAAATCACAAAATCTGGCTTGCAATTCGTTTTGTTTTTTCAATAATCGCAATAGGTTTCGGAATTTATATTTCGTATACGGATTACTTAAAAGGTGAACAGTTTATTACGCTTATGACTATGACAATATTTGTCTTCTGTTTCACTGTCTGGCGTCCAATTTATACAATTCTCTTTCTAACAAGTTCATATGGTTTATTTTTCATACTCTGCAATAATTCAAATCCTGCAACTTATGCAACAAAAGTTAACCTGACAATTGTTCTAATTACAATAACTTTGAGTGCAATTAATGCTTATTTACAAAAGTTGAATCAGGCCAAAAAAGAAGAAAGTCTTGAACAGGCACATGAAATACTTCTTAAACTTTCAATAAGTGATGAAGTTACAGGCATTGCCAACATGAATTATTTCCGAGGCCAGGCCCTTGAAAAAATGAACAGTAAAGAAACTGTCATTGAAAACATGATATATCTTTTTCTTGATATAGAAAACTTTAAGATTCTTAACCAGAAATATGGATTTTGGGAAGGAAATGCATTTCTTAAAAAGATTGCAGATAAATTAAATCTTCTTTTTTCTGTGTCTTTAATAGCTCATTTTTCTAATGATAATTTTGTTGTCCTTACAGAAAATAAAAACATCAAAGCAAAAATTTTAGAACTTTGCAAATATATATCAGATTTTCAATATGATATTAAACTTGGACTTAAAGTTGGTGCCTATAAACCGGAAAATAACGAAGTACTCCCCTTAGTAGCTTGTGATCATGCCCGTTATGCCTGCAATTCAATTAAAAAAAATTATAATATTACTTATTGCGAGTATGACAGCAATATGGCATTAAACTTTCAAAAAAAACATTATATTATAAATAATTTTGATCAGGCAATTTCAAATGAATATATAAAAGTTTTTTATCAACCTCTTGTAAACGCTCAGACCGGAAAAGTATGCGGGCTTGAAGCTCTTTCACGCTGGGATGATCCGACCTTTGGCTTTCTTCCTCCTTCAAATTTCATTGAAACTCTGGAAGAATATCATCAGATTCATAGACTTGACATGTTTGTTGTAGACAGAGTTTGCCGGGATATAAAGGAAGCAGAAACAAATGGTCGTAAAGTACTGCCTATTTCCTTAAACTTTTCAAGACTTGATTTTGACTATTTGAATCTTGCAGAAGAAGTTGGCAGTTGCCTAAAAAAATATGGTGTAGATAAAGATGCAATCCATATTGAAATCACAGAGAGTACTCTTTCTGAGGATGATGAAAAACTAAAAGAAGAACTAAAAAGTTTCCGATCCCAGGGGTATGCTTTATGGCTGGATGATTTTGGCTCTGGATATTCCGGATTAAATGTTTTAAAAGAATATGATTTTGATTTAATAAAAATAGATATGAAATTCCTTTCAAACTTTTCGGAAAACACAAAGGCACGCCAGATTATAAAAAATATTATCAAGCTTGCAAAAGATCTTGGTATGCAGACTCTTACAGAAGGTGTTGAAACTCAGGAAGCCTATGATTTCTTACGCGAAAATGGCTGCGAAAAATTACAGGGTTATCTTTTTGGAAAGCCTATGTCAAAAGAAGAATTTAAATCTAAATTAGACGACGGTACTTATAAAATTTAGTAATAACTAAACAAATCAAATTTTGTACATAACGGCAGAAGGGCAATTTGCGTTAAAAAATTGCGACCAGCAATTTTAGCAAATTGGGCACGAGGCTATGCCTCGTGGCCGAACCCCTTGGGGTTCGACTCCCGCAGTCAAAAAAAACAAAAAAGTGAGTTAAAAAAAAAAAAGCTTCTCAAACTAGAGAAGCTTTAGTAAAGCGGCAGAAGGGAGTCGAACCCTCGTCATCAGCTTGGAAGGCTGAGATAATGAGCCGTTATATGACTGCCGCAAGTGATGTATTTAATATATAATTTTAGAGCATTTTGGTCAATACCTAAAAACAGATTTTTTAAAAAATTCTTTCTTTTTTTATTAAATTTTTCTAAAATCAACCACCCCTTTATTTCTGAATGTCTGGATTCTATTCTTCTTTGGTCGAAGATTTTCTGTAAAGAAACGGATATCTGAAGCATAATCAGATGCAACATATTCCGCATCATAATTCAAATTTATAGTTTCAGATTTTCCAGTATCTGTTGTTCTTGATATTGCTCCATAAAATTTTACAATATCTTCTGTTGCTGCAAAATATCTCATCAGATTTTTTTCCTTAAACTTGCCAAGTAAAAAATCAAGCTGATTTTTTTGAATTGCTTCATGAGAATCACAATACCCCTGTGCACAGGATTTTTCGCAGATATCAGAAAATTCATTATAAAAGATTTCAAAAAATTTTGATGGTTTAATTTTCAAAACGTGACAGACTGAATTAAACCATGGGACAGCCCTGCCAGCATTATAAAAATACGAACAGGCTTTTGAAAGCTTACCGGCTCTATGCATATCCTCTGAACTAAACTCTTTTGTTTTTAGAACATGATAAGGCGGCTCTTTTTCCCAGCTTAATCCAAGCCCTTCTGCCCTGTCAAATAAATCTGTTCCAGGCAAAACCGAAAGACAAAATACTTCCAGATTATTTGGATATTGTGAAATTGCAAAATCAATTCCATCACGAAAAGAGCTAAAACTTTCACCCGGGAGTCCATAAATTAAATCAAGACCAAAGGTGACACCTTCTTCATTTAAGATTGAAAGGCCTTTACAGAATTTCTTTTTATCAAAAGGCCTGTTTACAAGTTTAAGCGTTTGTTCATTTGCACTTTGCAAACCTATTTGAAGTGCACACGGAATTTTTGTAAATTCACGTGCTAATTCCCTGTCCATAAGTTCAGCACGTGCTTCAAAATAATAAAAGGTATCTGGAGTCTTTTGTGCAATAAGCCGCAGAAGTTCTACTGCCCGTTTTTTATTTACATTGTAAGTTGGATCTAACACAAAAACCTGAGGAACTTTTTTTCTGGCAAAAAGTTCAAGTTCTGCTTTTATACGTTCCATAGGAAAAAGTCTTACTGTTTTCTCTCCTTTTGATTCGTAGCAGTAAGCGCATTTAAAAGGACAGCCTCGTGCAAGTTCCCATAAAGCTCCTTCATATTCTTCAGGATCAATTATTCCGTCTAAGTAAGGAGAATGAATCAAACCAAGGTCTGGAGATGGAGAAATTATTACCTTGTCTGATTTTTCAGACTTTTTTGATAGAATTTCACTAATTAGTTCAGGAACTGAAACTTCGCCTTCTCCACTTACTGTATAATCAAAATCTTTATAAAACGAAGGATGGGCTGTAATTTCAGGACCACCTGCAATGCAGATAAAACCTCTTTCCCTTAGCATTTTTGCAGCAGCAGCAAGGATTTTGATATTCCATACAAAGCATGAAAAACAAAAAACTGCGCTTTTTGAATTACACGCTTTTTCCATAAGTTTTTCCGCAATATAAAATGCCGCATTTTCAGTTTCTTTCGGAAAATCTTTATCTTCCAGACAAAAAGCTTTTAATGAAACTTCACATTTTTCATTGAGATCTTTACTGTGTTTAATAGCTGAAGCAATACAGGCTGCACCAAGCGGCAATGCCTGAGGAGATTTTTCAATAAGTAAAGTTGTACAGATAACCGGAACAGACAACTATTTTCCTTCCTTTACATATTTATCAAGCTGTACATTTGCGAGATTTACTTTCTGCACAACACAAGGTCCGGCAACACATCCGTCTTCGCAGCTCATAACTTCTACAAGGTTACCATCACCTTCTTTTGCTTCTATACGGCCTGCGTTTATTTCACCATAATAACGGAGTTTTTTCATACCTTCTTTATTCAAGCCGTTAATTACATCCAGCTTTAAAATTGCCGGATCTGCAAGACGACATCTGACAGCTTCAGCAACACCGCCTGTTCTGGCAAAATTACGTGCACTTGAAGTTGGAACATCATCTTTTTTCAAAGATTCAAGTTTACTTACATTTATTCCCTTTGCTTCAAAAAACGCTGAAAGTTCTTCTGCCGTAATTACATAATCAACAAATTCATCATCAAAACCTTCACGACGTTTTGCAAGACAAGGTCCTACAAATACTGTAATACATTCAGGATCATCTTTTTTTGCAATTTCTGCAGTATAATGCATTGGGCTTCTGGTTTCGCTGACACAAGGATCCAGGTCTGGTACATGAATGTGGACCGCACGGACATAAGCCGAACAGCAGGAAGTTGTCATCAATTTATCGCCGCGCTTCATACGCTCCGTAAATTCCGCAGCTTCCCGATCCGCACATATATCGGCCCCCTGTGCAACCTCATAAACGGTTGTAAATCCAAGCTGCTGCATCCCACGTTCCAGTTGTCCCGCGCTGCACTTAAACTGTGAGGCAATCGAAGGTGCGTACATAACACTAACCTTATGCCCGGACATAATATGTTTAATAACATCGACCAGCTGGCTTTTGTCCATCATCGCACCAAACGGGCATTCCTGCATGCATTTTCCACAGTAAATGCATTTATGAAAATCTATCACTTCATGTCCGTCTTCTCCCTTTGAAATGGCTCCAACAGGACAAGCCGCTTCGCATGGAACGGTAATTTTTATGATGGCGTGGTACGGACAGTTTTGTTCACACAAGCCGCAGTGAATGCATTTATCAGCATCTATATGTGCGTGGTGTACAATATGAATTGCTTTTTTAGGACAATTCATCATACATGGTCGAGCAAAACACCCCTGACATGCATTTGTAACCATAAAGTTTTGTTTTACACAACCATTACAAGCTTCATGCAAAACAGTAATCATTGGCCAGGTTGGACTCTTTCGCTCTAATGCTTCACGGGCGTAATCATCCAGTTCATTTAAATCATTATAATTTTCAACTGAAATACCCATACGTGCAAGCAGCCTCATTCTTAGCAGTTCTCTATCGTGATAAATACAACAAGTTATAGGCTGACTGTTTGCAGGTCTCATTTCTGTAGGAATTTTATTTATTTTTCTGCTGTCAAGTTCTCCTTCGAGCTGGAGTTTAGCAATTCTTACAAGAAGTTCTTTTTTTACATTCGAAGCATTATTATTGATATTCATAAAAAGATAATACCATTATTTTTTTAGAGGGAAAAGCCTGTCATTTTTTTCGTATAAATATTCAAGTCCAAATCTTATTTCTAAAAATCAGTTTTGTTTGATAATTATTATAAAATCTTGTATTATTATTTGGGTAACTTTTTTATAAGTGAGGTTATATGGCAGATATTACTGAAAGATTTTATCCTAATGAGGAATACTTTGAAAAGCTTTCAATACGTGAACAGGAACAATTGTCTCTTCTTACTGGTTCCAATCTTGTTTTTATGGCTCTTTTTGGTTTATTTGGAATTGTTCTTTTTATTTTTAAATATTACATCGTAGGTGCTGGCGGGCTATTCCTTCTCGCATTTTTTGCAACATCTTTATATTTTATCAAACATGGTCATATCCACAGAGGTGCCTGGACAACTACTTTTGCAATTCTATTTGTAAGTGCAATTGAATGTTATGGTGGCCCTTTTTCCATTTCAAATTATTTGCCTTATCGTGATTGTGGATTTATTGCCGTAATGTCTGTATGTAACTATGTAATTTCTTTAAGACGTAAACAGCTTCATTTTTTCTTTGCTTCCGGCATAGCAGTCTGGTTCATAACTAATATTTTCAGATATCGACCGTTATATATTACAAATGGAAAATCAGCGGTTATGAATATCATTATCTGTTCTATGGCTATCATAACAACAAACATCTGTATTTTACTTTTTGACCGTTTTACACGTCGTGTAGTAAGCAGAGCTGATGATAATGAAAAAAAATCTTCACAAGCTTTTGAAAAAATTTCTGCAGTAATTAATGAAACAAAAGAAGGTCTTGATATTGGAAAAAAACTTTCTGAATCTACAGCAAAAGCAGCAAACAGTGTTGAAGAAATTAATAACCTTTATAACTTTATTAATTCTGAAACTAATACCCTCAGTTCAGAAGCTGTAACGATTAAAGATTCCAGTTCCCAGATTAATGAAAAAGCAGACCAGATGAAAAAAAGCGTACAGAGTCAAAGCGATGCAATTTCATCTACATCTGCGGCCCTTAATCAAATGTCTGCAAGCCTTACAAATATCAGCAGCATTGCAAATGAACAGCGTTCCGGCATGAATGCAATTGTTGATAATCTTGATTCTCAAATGAAACTTCTTCAGAATCTTGTAAACGATATGGTTAAAGTAAAGGAATCTTCAAATAAAGTTTCAACTTTCGTAGAAGCAGTTAATAAGATTTCTTCACAAACTGGTCTTCTAGCTATGAATGCTTCTATTGAGGCGGCACATGCAGGAACTCTTGGTAAAGGATTCTCTGTAATTGCACAGGAAATTCGAAAGCTTTCTGAAGAAACAACACGTAATGCACAGAGCATTACAGAAACACTGCAGGAAAATGAGGAAATTGTAAATACAACTTCCGAATCTGTAACGTCATTCTCTGATTATACAAAGACAACAACAAACGAACTGCGTAAAACCATTCACGTAATGGAGGAAATTCTTTCTGGAGTTTCTGAGATTGATACTGGTACTCGAGAAGTTATGAATGCACTCACCCGTATTGTAGATGATGCAAATACGAACACTCAGCTTGCAGAAGGTGTAGCAACCGATATCATTCAGCAGAATACATCACTTCAAAATATTTCTAATGGAACAGAACAACTTCAGATTAAAGTCAGAAATTTTGAAGATCTGCTTTCAAACATCAGAGATGCTATTGCAGAAATCGACAGTAATGCATCTGCAAATGAAATTGTAGCAGCAAAAATCTCTGGTGCACTTGAATGACAAGCATAGTAATTACTATTAACAAAAAACGTTTAATAGATTATAATCAATGGATGTAATTAGACAAATTTCTTATGTCTAGTTTTTATATTTGCTATATAAGATTTATATATTTATTTTAGGAGACAAAATATGTCAAGAAAAATCACAATCATCGGTGCAGGACAGGTTGGTTCAACAGTTGCCTATGCTCTTACCTTGAAGCAGATTGCTTCTGAAATCGTTATCATCGATATCATTAAAGAAAAGGCTATGGGAGAGGCAATGGATATCCGCCAGGGTACACCTTTTATTGGGCCTGTTTATGTTCACGACGGAGATTATGAGGACGCTAAAGGTTCTGATATTGTCGTTTTCACTTCCGGTGTAGGCCGCAAGCCAGGACAGTCTCGTCTGGATTTAACTCAGACAAACGTTGACATTACAAAGTCTGTAATCCCACAGATTACTAAGGCTGCTCCTAATGCTCTTTATGTAATTGTTGCTAACCCTGTTGATATTTTGACTTATCAGTTTGTAAAAACTTCTGGAATTCCTGCAAACCGCATTTTTGGTACAGGAACCATGCTTGATACAGCACGTTTCCGAGCCCGCATTGCTGAGAACTACAAAGTAGCTCAGGAAAACGTTCACGGTTATGTATTCGGTGAACACGGAGATTCTTCTTTTGTACCTTGGTCTCTTGCAAACATTGGTTCTATTCCAGTTGATGATTTTGCAAAATCTTACCGTGGAGAAAAACTCCCAGACTTCGACAAAAATGATGTTGAAGACTATATCCGCAAGTCTGGTGGAATCATCATTGCAGCAAAGAAATGTACAAACTATGCAATTGGTGTAACAACTGCAACTCTCTGTGAAGCTTTGAATTACGATACAGATTCTGTTCTTACTATTTCATCTATGCTCGACGGTGAATATGGAATTAAGGATGTATGTCTTTCTATTCCAACAGTTATCGGTGGCAACGGTATTAAGGGACGCATCGAAGCTCCTCTTACAGATAAAGAAATTGAGTCTCTCCGCCACAGCGCAGACTGCCTCAAAGAGGTTATTAAACAGGTAAACTTCTAAAATAAATGTCATCCCGAACTTAGGGAGCGGCCCTGCGCAAGCAGGGCAAAAACAGTCCAGTGGACTGTTTTTAGCGAGTCTCCGAGCAGCTATGCTGCGAAGGTTCGGGATCTCATTACCAGATGCTGAAACAAGTTCAGCATGACGCAAATTAAGGAAACAAACTATGGAATACAAAATTGAACACGACTCTATGGGTGAAGTAAAAGTTCCTGCAGATAAATACTGGGGAGCACAAACTGAACGCAGCCACGAGAATTTCGAAAT
This sequence comes from uncultured Treponema sp., assembly GCA_946532115.1. GTDB lineage: Bacteria > Spirochaetota > Spirochaetia > Treponematales > Treponemataceae > Treponema_D. The sequence continues at coordinate 6,645 of CAMNBC010000027.1, read as the reverse complement.
TGGTGTTGGCATTGAAACAATGCCACGTGAAATAACAAAAGCTTTCGGTTACCTTAAAAAGGCTGCTGCTATGGCAAACAATGCCCTCAAACCTGAGAAGATGACTAAAGAAAAGCTTTCTGCAATTAAAAAGGCTTGTGATGAAGTTATTGCAGGCAAACTCAACGATCACTTTCCTCTCGTTGTATGGCAGACAGGTTCAGGTACTCAGAGTAACATGAATGCAAACGAAGTTATCGCCAACCGCTCTAACGAAATTGCAGGAAAAAAACTTTGCCATCCAAACGATGACATCAACATGAGTCAGTCTTCAAACGACACTTTCCCTACTGCACTCCATATTTCTGCAGTTTTTGCAATTGAAGATAAGCTTTTCCCTGCAATCGATACTCTTGTAGAGACTTTCAAAAAGCTCGAAAAAGAAAACATGAAGATTGTTAAATCTGGCCGTACTCACCTTCAGGACGCTGTACCTATTTCTTTTGGTCAGGAAATTTCCGGTTGGAGAACATCTCTTGAGCAGGATAAAAAAATGCTCCAGGCTTCTCTTCCATTCCTCAAACAGCTTGCACTCGGTGGTACAGCTGTAGGAACTGGTTTAAACACTCCAAAGGGATTTGACAAAAAGGTTGCAGAATGTGTAAGCGAACTTACAGGAAAGAAGTTCGTAACAGCACCTAACAAATTCCACGCTCTTACTTCTAAAGACGAACTTGTATATGCACACGGAGCAATTAAGGCTCTCGCAGCAGATATGATGAAGATTGCAAACGATGTTCGCTGGCTTGCCTCAGGTCCTCGTGATGGTCTTGGAGAAATCCACATTCCTGAAAATGAACCGGGTTCATCAATCATGCCTGGAAAGGTAAACCCAACACAGTGCGAAGCAGTTACTATGGTTGCCGTTCAGGTAATGGGTAACGATGCCGCAATCGGCTTTGCAGCAAGCCAGGGTAACTTTGAATTGAACGTATTTATGCCTGTTATTGCATACAACTTCATTCAGTCTGCCCGCCTCCTTGCAGAAGCTATGCTCAGCTTTAACAAGAACTGTGCTGTTGGAATTAAGGCTAACAAAGACAAAATGCATCATAATCTTTACAACTCTTTGATGCTTGTAACTGCTTTGAATCCATACATCGGTTACGAAAACGCAGCTAAAACTGCACATAAAGCTTTTGATGAAAATATCTCCCTCAAAGATGCCTGTGTAGGATTAGGTTTCCTGACAGCAGCAGAATTTGATAAGGTATTCAAACCAGAAGCAATGGCTTTCCCAAAAGCCTAGAATAGAAGAACCATTTAAAACCGGACTGCGACTGCAGGCCGGTTCAGGTTCTTCCAAATAACGGCTCAGAGATAATCTGAGTCTGCCGTCCCTCTTTTTTTAAGGAAATTTTATTCTGAGACTTTACATTTAAATGAAACAAAAAATCCCTGTTATTATTTTAATTACAATTTCCCTTATTCTTTTAACAGCTATCATACCTTCTTTTTTACACAATAAATCCCATGAAATATCAAACAATCAGTTAATTGCTTCTCACATTTATAGTCTTATAGAAGGTAACATTCAGCGCCCAATTGGAGTTGCAACCGGACTCAGTTCTGATGAATTTCTTATCCGTGCCCTTGAACATGAAGATACTACAGATACAAAGACAATGGAAGAAATGATTTCATCTTATCTCATTTCCGTAAAAAATCAGTTCGGCTATTCTGCAACCTATGTAATTTCAGAAAACTCAAAACGTTTCTATACGACAAATGGAATTGCAAAAATTGTAAACCCACAAATGGATCCTTATGATAACTGGTATCCAATGTTTCTGGACACTGGCTTAAAACTTCAGGTTGAAACGAACCGTGACCAGCTTTACGATTACAGATGGACCATTTTTATCAATGCACGCATAATTGGTACAGAAGGAAAAACAATTGGAGTTTGCGGTATTGGACTTCCGTTAGAAGACTGGCAAAAAATGCTTCTTTCAGTTGAAAAAGAATATAAAGTAAAAATTAATCTGATTGATAAGCAGGGGCTTGTTCAAGTTGATACTGATTTTAATAATATAAATAATGCATATATTTCTGATGCTATTTCTGATCATGCAGGCGAACGCGGCTTTACATTTACTGAAAAAACAAAAAAAGGTTTTAGAATGACACGTTATATCAGTAACTTAAACTGGTATCTTGTAGTTCAGGGAAAGAATCTTATTGAATCACAAATCAAGGGAACAATTTTAATCATTCTGATTTACCTGATGCTTATACATGCAGTCATTATATTATTATTAGAACATAAAAAGAGCAAACGCCATAATCTTGTAAAAACTTCTCAACCCGAAGATGAACTCACAGGCCTTCCTAATCGAAATTATCTCAAAGAATCTTACGGGGAACTTGGTGTATTCAATACGACAAGATATAAATCTCTTGTTGTATTTGATATTGATCATTTTAAAATTGTGAATGATAACCGTGACGGAGATAAATTAATTCTAGGGGTTGTTGAACTGACAAAACAAATAATAGAAGATAAAGGAATACTGTTCCGCTGGTCTGGTGATGAATTTGTTCTTTTCCTTGAATTTGAATCAAAAGAAACTGAAAATAAATTCAAATCACTTTGTGAACAGGTAAACAAAAATCTTGACATAACCATTTCTGTCGGAATAGTAGATATAGATCTTTCCGTTTCCATCAAAACAAATTACTATCGTGCAGTACAAGCATGTTACGCCATTAAAGAAACTGGTGGAAATGGTGTTGGAATCAGATGAAAAGAAAACCTGTTACTCTCTTAAGAAATCAAACAATCATATTTCTGGCCCTTAGCATGGCTTTAGCATTTATAGTTACAGCCTCAATCTTCATTTATTATTTTGATAATTTATCACGGGAAAATCAGACTAAATCAATTTACCTTGCAGCAGATAAAAAAGTACAGGAATTAAATAATTTTTTTTCATCCGCAGAAAATACCGTAAGAGAACTTCAGGATTTTATATTATCTACTTTTGATGAAAAACAATTTATTGAAAATAATCAATACGAACAGATTTATATGCAGACACTTTCAAAAGTTATGTCTACCATTACTGTTTATCAAAAAGGCGCTGTCGGTACATACTTTCGTCTTGACGCTTCAAAATATGGTCCAAAAGCAGGCCTCTCAATGGCAGGTGGTTATCAAAAAAGTTTTGTAAGTGTACGAACAACTGACTTATCAAAATATTCTCCCGTAGATACTGATGCAGTTGGCTGGTACTATCTGCCGATATGGAAAAAAGCCCCTGTATGGACCCCACCCTACAACAATACAAATCTCAGACAAAAAATGATTTCATATAGTATTCCTTTATACCAGAATAATAATTTGCTTGGTGTTGTAGGAATTGATTTAAGTCTTGCAGTAATTGAAGATATGGTAAATTCGCTTCAACTCGAAAATTCCAGAGGACTTTTACTTGGTGAAGAGAATAATCTTATACATTTAAATACACGTCTTGAACTTACAAAAGCAGTTGAACGTTCTGCTGAACTTTCACAAATGCTTGATACATTCCAGAATTCTGATAATTCCTCTCTTCAAAAAATTATCTGGGAAGGTAATAAATATGTCGGATTATTATCAAAACTTGAAAACGGAATGTCTTATATCACAGCAGTTTCCCAAAGAGAATTATTAAAACCTGTTTATGGTCAAATTTTATCAGCCATAATAGCATTTTTGCTAGTTAGTATTCTTACCATAAATTTAATTATTTTCATTTTAAAAAGAATCATTACTCCAATTCGAATTATTAATAAAACTACAAACCGGCTTGCTCGCGGAGAACTGTATATTGAAATACCTTATGAATCAAACAACGAAATTGGAACTCTTGCAAATAATATTCGTTTGATGACCTCCCAATTGAAAGAATATATTGAATACATAAGCGAACAGACAAAAAAAGAACGTGAAGCAAAAGAAGCAGCTCTTACAGAAAGTCAGATAAATGCAGCTGCATCACAGGCAAAAAGTGCCTTTCTTGCCAATATGAGCCATGAAATCCGTACTCCAATAAATGCTGTTCTTGGTATGAATGAAATGATTCTCAGGGAATCAGATGATAAAACTATTCTTGGCTATGCAGCAAATATCAAGACGGCCGGTTCAAACCTTCTAACGATAGTTAATGATGTTCTTGATTTTTCTAAAATTGAAGCAGGTAAAATGGAACTTCTTCCTGATAATTATGAAGTTTCATCACTTATTATTGATCTTGTAAACATGACTCGTGAACGTGCATTAAACAAAGGGCTACAGTATAATTTAAATATTTCTCCTGAACTTCCAAAAACACTATTTGGCGACAGTGTAAGGATTAAACAATGTATTTTAAATCTTCTTACAAATGCAATCAAATATACAAAAGAAGGCTCAGTTCTTTTTTCAATTACATTTACAAAAATTGATGAAAATAATATTCAGCTTAAAGTTCAAATTTCAGATACAGGATGCGGAATTAAAGAAGAAGATATGGAAAAACTCTTTGCTCCATTTGAAAGAATAGATGAAGAAAAGAACCGCACTATTGAAGGAAGTGGACTTGGAATCAGTATTGTACGAAAACTTCTTGATATGATGGGAAGTCGTCTTGAAGTAAAAAGCATTTATGGAAAAGGTTCAGATTTTTCATTTACAATTATTCAGAAAGTTATAGACTGGACATATTCCGGAGACTTAAACGAAGCTTATGCAGAAAGCATAGAAAAATTGGCTGGTTATAAAGAAAAACTGCATGCACCTAAGGCAAGACTTTTATTTGTCGATGACACTGCAATGAACCTTGAAGTAATTAAAGGTCTATTAAAAAATACAGGAATAAAGATTGATACAGTTCTTAGTGGTAGAGAAGCAATTGAAGCTGCAAAAAAACAGGTATATGACATTCTTTTTATAGACCATCGTATGCCCGATATGGATGGAATAGAAACTCTGCATGCATTGAAAAAACTGAATAATAATCTTAATGCAGAAAAACCTTGCATTGCCCTGACCGCAAATGCAATCAGTGGTGTAAAAAAAATGTATTTGAATGAAGGTTTTGATGATTATATTTCAAAACCTGTAAATCCCCAAAAGCTCGAAGAACTAATTCGTCATTATCTGCCGAATGATTATCTTGAAGAAAATGTAGAAACAGAAATTGCTGAAAATAAATCAAATGAATATTCAGATTTTCTAAATAATTATAAAAATATAAAAGAACTGGATGCTGAAATAGCATTAAAAAATTGTGGTTCCCCAGAAATTCTAACCTCTATTGTCAATCAATTTTATTCAACCATTGAAGAAAAAGCACTGGAATTACAGCAATATTTTGAAGCTGAAGACTGGAAAAATTATGGTATAAAGGTTCATGCATTAAAAAGTACATCAAGACTCATTGGTGCAGTTGAACTTTCAAAACTTTCAGAATATTTAGAAGACTGTTCAAATAATAATACAGCTGAAATAAAAAACAGGCATAAAGAACTCATTACCACATTCCTAAATCAAAAAGATATACTTAAAACTCTTATTTCGGATGATTCTGACAATTCTCAAAAAACAGAAATTTCGCAGGAAGAACTTACAGAAAAAATCAAACTGCTTTCTGAATATGCAGACACATTTGATATTGACGGATTGGACAATCTGATTTTAGAGCTTTCTTCAAGAATATTACCCCTTGATTTTTCACAGAAATTTAGTAAAATTCGGCAATGCGTTAAAAATGTAGATTTCAAAGAATTAAGAATTCTACTTTCAGAATGGAGCAATAGATGATTGATGATCTTTATATAGTTGGTGACCAGTCGCGTCTTGTAGTAAAAAACATATTAAATCAATTTCAAGAAACTGGTTGTAATATTAAAGTTTTTGCTCCAACTGATAGTGATATAGACAGACTTCCTAATTTCTCAGTTCACCTACTTATTCTTCTTTCTGATGATATTGATTTTAATATAATAAGAAAAATCGTTATCTATCAGCGTAAATATGAATATCAGTTATGTTTTATAGGACATTTAAACAAACTTTCCCTTGAAGATGATAATTTCTTTAAAAGAATTCCATCGATTAAACTGGAATCTTATACTGTTAACACAAATAAACTGCTTGAGCTTATGGAAAAAAATGATAACAGGAAAAAGCATATTCTTGTTGTAGATGACGAACCTATTATTCTTCGAAGTATCAAGGTCTGGCTTGGTGATGATTTCCATCTTTCTCTTGTAAGTTCAGGTGAAATGGCTCTGGAATTTCTTGATATGCACCCTGTTGATCTTGTTCTTCTTGATTATAAAATGCCAACTATGGATGGTCCTAAAGTATTAGAAGCAATAAGAAATGATGAACGTCTTTCAAATCTTCCGGTAATTTTCCTTACTGCAAATAACGATAGACAAAGCATAATTAATGTCATGCAATTTAAACCAGACGGATATATCTTAAAAACAAAAGCTCCAGATGAAATAAAACAGGCAATTGTAGATTTTTTTAAAAATCGTGTTATCAAAGTCTGAAACGTTTCACAATAATAAAATCTGAACATTTTTAATCTTCACAAAAACACGAAAAGAGAGTATACTTTTTGGATAATTAGG
>CAMNBC010000026.1 GCA_946532115.1 uncultured Treponema sp. | reverse complement strand
CGAGGGTTTTCACCAGCCTGAATGGCAAGTACACCTTCAATAATCATTTCTTTTGAGCGCATTTCAATTGCATTTTGATTTGCAAGTTTTGTAGCAAACGGAGTAATCAACCAGTTGGCCATCATAGATCCGTACAATGTTGTAATCAACGCAACGGCCATGTTAGGTCCGAGGGAAGATTTATCTTCGAGGTTGTTCAACATACCAATAAGACCAAGTACGGTACCCATCATACCGAAACCTGGAGCAAAGCCGGCCCATGCGTTGATAAGTCCAATCCATTCCATATGACGGGCTTCAACCTGGTTCATTTCATTTTCCATGATTGCACGGATGATATTACCATCAGTACCATCTACTACAAGACGAAGTCCCATTTTCATAAACGGATCTTCAAGATCATCAAGTCCATCTTCAAGGGCAAGAATACCTTCACGGCGTGCTTTCTCAGAAAGGGCCTGCATATTTATTACGATATTTTTTTCACCAAAATCAGGAACCTTAAAAGCTTTACCCATGATTTTGAACATACCAAGTGCTTTTTTCAAAGGCGCGGCAATGAACATGGCAAAGTAAGAACCACCAATAGTCATGAAAACAGACGGGATATCGATAATTCCGCCTAACGTACCACCTGATGTCAATACAGACATGACGATCATGGCTGCACCACCGACAATACCCAATATACTTGCTATATCCATTACAAGACCTCTTGCCTCTCAATACCGATGTCTCTCCGGTATTTAATAATTTTTTCTATTAGATCTTCTGGGGAATTTTTGACAATGATTTTACGCCCCGACAGCATAGTGAGTGTCAGGTCAGGAGTAGTTTCCATACTTTCAATCATGTGCGGATTCACCCAATATTTTTTCCCATCTAACCGCATTACATCAATCATAATTAAATATGTATTATTTGAAATCTCTACATGCATGCATAGTCAAAATCCACAACCAGCCAACGGGATGATGTTGTCTTGTTGTGGATTTTGACTATGCATGTACAAAGACAACAATGATACATATTTAATTATAATCTTTTTTCCCCAGAATTCAATTATTATTTTTTATTATAGGGGTAAATTCTGGTAATTTTTTTGACTTTTTGTATTATTTTTATAAATTTTTATTATAACAAAAAGTTTTCTTTTCAATTTTATTGCTCTTACGTTATATTATATAAAGGAAATAAAAATATGAACAGCACACCATATATTTATATAATTGAAGACGAAGAATCTATTTCTAAACTTATTACTCTCTATCTCACAAAAGAGAAGATGGAGTCTAAAGCTTTTTTTAATGCAGAAGATGCTCTTGCGGAACTTAAAACAGGCAAACAGCCAAACCTTATCATTCTTGATTTAAATCTTCCCGGAATGAGCGGATTTGATTTTCTGGAAGAAATTAAAAAGATTTACAAGAAAGACATTCCTTCTGTAATGATTCTTTCTGCACGCGATACAGACGAAGATATTATAAAAGGACTTGGATACGGAGCAGATGAATTTGTTACAAAACCTTTTTCTCCAAGTGTTTTGATTGCAAGAATAAAGGCTAACCTTCGCCGTCAAAGTTTTGCATTAGAAAAGATGGAAGACTACATTCAGTTTGGCAATTATACTCTTCTTCTGGGAAGCTGTGTACTTAAACGAAACGGTCAGAAACTTCCACTTTCTTCAAAAGAATATGAAGTTCTTGAATTTCTTGTAAAGAATGCAGGTCAGGTTGTATCTCCTGAAAAGATTTATCAGAACGTATGGAAAGTTGAATACGGTGATATTACAGCTGTAGCAGTTTACATTCAGCGTTTGAGAAAAAAAATAGAAGAAAATCCTTCAGATTGCAAATATATAAAGACAGAATTTGGAAAAGGCTATATATTTTCAGATGATGCGGTAACGCATAAAATCTAGATATGAAAATAAAACGGCAGTTTATAATTCTTTCATTTATAATCATCTCAATTCCAATTCTCTGCTCTATTTTTGTCATTATTCATACATACATACATTCTCCCAACAGATACCTTATTAAAGGCTCTGCAAAACTTGAACGCAAAGAGCTTTCGCTTCTTTCTAAAAAAGATTTGGACATGCTTGAACGTTCCTTAAAAATGCTGCCGGAAGAAGTTGAAGCTGTTTTATGTCGTATTTCTGACAGAAAAATCATTTATTCAACAATACCTGACATAGAAGTTGGAAGAATTATGCAGAAAAATGAAATCTGGAATTATGCAACAGAGACTTCTGATAAATATTTCTATCAGTTTTCCAGATTATCATCTTTAGATTACAACATCATTCTGGTTACACGCCTTTCAAGACAAAGGTTATATACATCCCCAAAGACAAGCGTTTACCTGAGGGTACTTTTTTTGATTATTATCATTGTTGCAATAAGTCTCATTTTTCTTCTGATTATTTCAAAATCTATTTTTACCGGACTTAATACAATTCAATCTTCGAGTTCACGCCTTGCAGAAGGGAAGCTTGATACACCAATTACGATTAATTCAAATAATGAAAATCAAAATGAGTTTAACTGTATTTTAAGGAGTCTTGAAACCATGCGCTGCGAACTACAGGAAATGCAGGAACGCAAAAACCGGTTTATCATGGGAATAAGTCATGATTTAAGAACTCCTGTAGCCGTCATAAAAGGCTATTCAGAAGCCATTCAAGATGATGTAATTTCCGATAAAGATGAAATCAAAAAATCTATTGAACTTATTGAACAGAAAGCAACTCAGCTTGAAGGAATGATTGATACCCTTATTAACTTCATGAAGCTTAACAATAAAGAAATAAAAGAAAACCTTATAAAAGAGTCTATCACTGAAATCATCACAGATTTTGCAAAATATGCTCAGGTTACAGGTACTCTATTTAAACGCAACATAAAAACTAATATATCTATTGATAAAGATATTCAGGTTCCTCTGAACGTTCAGCTTGTACAACGTTCTTTTGAAAACCTTCTTAGCAATGCAATAAGATACACAAGAGAAAACGACTTAATAGAAATTGCTGCTCACACAGAAAAGAAAGGTCGTAAATCTGCAATAATACTCCAGATTAAGGATACCGGTTACGGAATCGATAAAAAAGACCTGGATTATATTTTTGAATTATTTTACCGGGGAACAAACTCCCGTAAAGAAGAAGGTATGGGTATCGGTCTTGCTGTTGTAAAGAACATTATGGATACTCACGGCTGGAAAATTTCGGTTGAATCACAAAAAGGATACGGTTCCTGTTTTACAATAAAAATTCCTTATAAAGACTAACAAAGTTCTTCAAGAAAACGATTTAAAAACAACATGCCTTCTCGGGTCATTGAATATTGTATTCCATCGGCCGGATTATGGGCGGCGCGGGTCTCACAAAGTTTTTTATTTTGCCAGATGTTGAAAAGCGCGGTGAATTTCTGAGGAAGTTTTTTTTCAAAAATCCGTTCATATTCTGATGAATAAAAACCACGAAGCTTACGGAGACCCATCATAAAAAACTCAAACTCAGATGTTGCTGAATCAATTATTTCTTCACTTTGCAATAAACCTGGCTTTTTATCATCCACCGAAGTTTCCCGTTCCCAACACTCAATATATTCTCCAACATTAAGCGTATTAGTCCATCTGATTCCTTCGCCTCCATTTGCATAAACAGTTCCCGTCGCTCCGCTGCCACAACCAAGATACGAAGCATGAGTCCAGTAAGCAAGGTTATGATGACACACTTTTCCTCCACGACAAAAGTTAGATACTTCATACCATTCATAGCCTTTTGATTCAAGAAAATCGCGTCCGATAAGCCACAGAGCATCAGCTTTATCAAAATCGTAATTAAGAGTGCCTGCTGAAAGCAACTTTCCAAATGGAGTTTCTTCTTCAATAGTCAGAGAATAAAGAGAAACATGATCAGGATTAATATTGCAAACTTCTTCCAGGGATAAAAGCAGAGACTTTTCATTATCTTCAGGAAGTCCTGAAATTAAATCAACAGAAACCTGCCCCTTCCACATACTTCCCAGTAAAGACAAAGCCTTTTTATTTGCAGCAGAATCTGCACGGCGGCATGCTTTTTTTAAGGCCGAATCATTCATACTCTGAATTCCGCAGGATATTCTGTTTACTCCACATTCAGAAAAAGTCATAAGTAAATTTTGTGTAACATCATCAGGATTCACTTCAACCGTTATTTCTGCAGATGAAGAAAGCTTTGTTATTGATTTTATATGTGAAAAAAGTTTATTTATTTGATTATCAGAAAGAAGGCTTGGTGTGCCGCCTCCAACATATATTGTTTCAATTTGAGAAACCTGATTTTTTTGTATTCGAAAAGATATTTCATTACAAAGTGCATCAATATATTGGTCAGGAACACAACCTTCTGCCCTGCTAAAAAAATCACAATAAGCACATTTAGAAATACAGAAAGGAATATGAATATAAAGAGAAGAAATATTATCCATCACAATTTTACAAAAGTTTAAAACTATTGAATGGAAAATAACACATTAAAACTTTTGCAGTAATTTCATCTTTATCAACGGCTCCCCAAAGACGAGAATCATCTGAAGACTTTCTATTATCTGCAAGAACAAAATATTCGTTATACCCCAGTGTTATTTCTTCAAAAGAACCTTTTACACCAATTTCTGTATCCCAGTCTGCAGGAGGAACATAAAAAGTTACATTATAAGGTTCTTTTACAATTTCAAATTCAGTTAAAAAGTGACGTTCACCGGCCGGTTTAATGTACAAAACATAGTCACGCATATAAATTGTATCGCCAGGCATTCCAACAATACGTCTTATATGAGATTTTGAAGAAGGAAGTCCACTGTTTTCAAAAAGAGAAATCTGCTGTGCAGTAAAAAAACGAACTAATCGGTCTATCTGCGAAATGAGAAAATTCTTTTTAGCAGCAAAGCGGGGATCCAGAAGAACAACATCTCCACGTTCATAATTAGCTGCAACAGGAGAAACCAGAACAACAGATTTTTCAGGAACATCGGGTATCATAGAAACCGAATTCTGGCGTACGGGGTATATCAGAAAATTTATTACAACATTAATAAAGATATAAAGACAAATAAAAAACAGGATTATAAAGCCGACACGTCTGCGTCGTTCTTTTTTTATCTGATATGAAAAGATTTCACCATTATGCTTCAATTGTTCACCCCACCCTTTTTATTCCTTATATTATAAATTATCAAAAAAAATAGTTTCATACAAGTTGTAAAAAATTATGTATATAAAAAATGTACTAACATTGATAAAAATCTGAACTGCGGAGCAGCGGCAAGCAGCGAACCGCATCGTAACGTCTTTGCAGACTTGCATAAAAAGAAAAAATTAATTTTCATTTTTGAAAATTGATTTTTTCTTACACAAAAACGGTACGCCAGCGTGTTTGCTGATTGACCGCAGCGGGAGCAGTTCAGATTTTTATTTATACTTATAAATTGTAACTTATCTCACATAATTTTTTTTGATAGTTGAAAGCAATATTCATATACTTTATAATATAAGGATATGGGCGACAGAAAGATTATTGCAGAAAACAGAAAAGCCAGATTTGACTATTTTATTGAAGACACTTACGAATGCGGAATTGTACTCCAGGGAACAGAAGTTAAATCTGTAAAAAATGGAAACATCTCATTTCCTGACGCATTTGCAGAGATAGTAAACGGCGAGGTTTGGGTAAAAAACTTTCACATTTCTGAATATTCTTTCTCTTCAATATTTAATCATAATCCGGACAGGCCTAAAAAACTTCTGCTCCATGCCGAAGAAATAAAAAGGATTACACGTCGGGTTGAAGAAAAAGGTTGTACACTCATTCCTCTGGATTTTTACATTAAAGATGGCCGTGTAAAAGTTACACTAGGTGTATGTAAAGGTAAAAAAATGTACGATAAAAGAGCCAGCATAAAAGACCGCGATATTCAACGCGACATACAGCGTGAATTCGCAGGCAAACTGAGAGGCTGATTTGAAGGTTAATAAGGATTTTTCAAAAAAATCAATATTTATTTCCCTTTTTCTCATTATACCAGCACTTCAACTGTACACTCAGAGTTACAGCATTGACTATTACGGAATCGTTTCTACGGAAATAGATTCTAATATGTCAAAAATGACAAGTGACCTCTATTACACTCAGCTTTCTGAAATCAATAATTTTTCTGTAGAAGATAAACGCACTACCCCAAGCCTTTCTGAACGACCTGATGCAGAAGTTTTTTCAAGTAATTCACTTTCATTTTTTACACTTATAAACAAAGATCTCAATTCAGACAAATGGATTACAACCTACTATGTTGTAGATAAAGCGCACAACGAAGAACATTCAAAAAAGAAAATTTATGATTCTTTCTATAAAATACTGATGGAATCAAAAGATGTTCTTAAAGATACAATCAAGCAGCTTATTGAAAACGATTCATCAGCTACTGCAATTACTGCTTCGGTTCAGGAAAAATCAGCATCAACTGCGTCTGCAATTACATCAACCGAAGAACTTTCAGGAACCTGGGGTGGCGAAGAAAACATCAACAAAATTGTAATAATGAGAGGCGGCCGTGGATTTGTAATTTTCAACAATGGTGCTTCAATGAATATTACCGTAGAACTTTCCGGGCAGGACAACAACCGGCAGGTACTTATAAAACAAAAAGGAAATTCAAACGCTTCGTTCTACCCTGACTTAAAAAGAACCGCAGCTCTAACTGCTGCAGTTTCTGCAGCCCCAATAAAATGGACCCTTTCGCTTACTGATACAAATACATTAAAAGGTGTAAAAGATACACTGCTTCCAGACGGAGACAGCTATAAAGAAGGAAGTATTAATGTAACCTGGACAAGATTAAATTAAATCTGTGGAAGATCATAAACAGGAATACCGGTAACAATCGGTTTTTTGTTTTTTCCAAACACAATGTTTCCGGCACTAATATCATATAACAGGAATATAATCATAAAAAGAAGCGTAAAGCCTACGCCAACAATTTTACAAACCTTTTCAGGAATAAAAGCGGGCTCCTCGTGTCGAAGCACAGTTCCGGTATCATACAATGTTGTTTGAGCAGGTTTAAGGCCAGTAATCTTAACAAGTTTTTCCCCGTCACTTACATAATCCAGCTTATGAGCATAAGACGCAATTACTGCACGATCATTTTTCAATGCCGCAAGCTCCAGAGTCAATTCGCTGTTAATATTCTGGATTTCGGAAGTCTGTCTGCTTATAATACGCTTCTGCTCTTCCATCTGATTAAAACAGTGAATACTGTTTTGTCCAAAAGACATAGATAGAAGAACGTAGACAAAGGTTCCAAAAAATAATGCTGCCAGATACTTCACACGATTCATAGATAATTTATTTATCGGCAATAATTTCTGTTTTCTGAAACGAAAATATGTGTTATAATATTAAAAAGTAATATTAATTTTTCTCTATTATTTTAGGATCCATATGCCGATAATAAAAAAGAATATTAATATCCGAACGAGAGGAGCTATATGAGTAAATCTGATGACAATACAAATGAACTTGAGAGTTATGGTGTCTGGGTCAAAAATTCAGCAGGAAAAGAAGAAGTTCCTGAGACCTCAGCAGACACATCGGATGAACTGAATCTTGATGACGGCGGGTTGGATTTACCAGATTTCGATGACTCCGATTTTTCTGATATGTTTAAAGAAGAGCCGCAAGCCGCTGAGGGTGGACTTCTTGACGATTTTGGCAGCGAGGATGACACTACTCTCAGTACCGATGAGCTTGCAAATATAACTGATGGTTTTGAAGTTGAACAGGTAGACGCACCTGGTGAAACCGAAGATTTGAATCTTGATGATATGGATTTTGGTTCGGAAGAAACAGAATCGTCGGAAGATATTATTACAGAAGCTAATTCTACAGAAGAAATTAATTTTGATGATATTTCAGCTGATGAACTTACAACAGAAGAAACTCCATCAGAAGAAATAAGTTTTGATATAGATGAACCTGTGGTTGAAGAAACTCCTGCAGAAGATGATGTATCACCTGAATCAGAAGAAGTAACTTTTGGTGAAGATGAAGAGATTTCTCTTGATGATTTTATGGATGGAGGCTTCTCGGATGAATCTGTTGCAGCCGGTAACAATGGTTATGAAGCCGGAGCAGAACCTTCTGCAATTTCTTCATCAGATACAGAAGAACTTTCTCTTGATGATTTTATGGATGACCCATCTTTTGAATCAGCACCTGCTGAAGTTCAAAAAGAAGAAGAAATTATTGAAGATGAAGCTCCTCTCGATATGGACATCAGTTTTGATGATTCTGCAGATGCAGTTGAAACAGAAGATAATGTATCTCTCGATATCATAGATGATGATGACAATGATTTTGAATCAGAAGAACCAGATACAGTAGAAACAGAAGAAGTTTCTATGGATGATTTTGGAACAAGTTTTAGCGCAGAAGAAACTCCTTCAACTTCTTCATCAGAAAGCATCAGTACAGAAGAAGTTGATCTTTCTGACTTTGGTATTGATGCCGATGCAGAAGAAACTCCAATTGTTCAGGATGTTGAAGAAGCAAAAAATAAAGAAAAAGTTGTTGATTACGATCTTTCTGTTGGTGATGAAAACACCGCAACCGCACCTGTCGTAAATGAAATTAAGTCTGAAGCTGCTGAACAGGAAACAATAGAAGAAAAACCTGTAGCAGAAGCTCCTGTTGAACCTGCAGCGCCAGCAAATACAACTTCTGTAGACAATTCTTTGTTACAGCAGATTGTTTCTGAACTTTCAAGTCTCAAAGATGAGATGAACAGACTTAAGTCTAACATTGAAGAAATTAAAACACATGAAAATACTGTAAGTCCTGCGGCAGCAGTTACAGCTGGAGCTGCCGGTCTTGCCGCTGGAGCAGCAATTGCTGCTACTACAGAAGCTGATGAGATTCCAGAAGCAAAAGATGAAGGCGGATTCTTCAGTGATGATGATGGTGATGATACTATTGCCCTCTCTTTCGATGAGCTTGATAATATCATGACTACAGCAGATTTCACTGAGCCAGTTGAAGCTTCAAGTGAAACTCCAGAGTCGACAGAAACTGAAGAGCCTGTAGCCGAAGAATCTGCAGCAGAAGAAACTATTTCAGAAGAACCTGTAATTGAGGATACAATTGCTGAAGAAACAATTCCGGAAGAAACAGTAGAAGAATCTGTCGAAATTCCTGCTGAAGAAGAACCGGTATTTGAAGAGACTTCTATTGATGAAAGCGAAACTGTTATAGAAGAACCTGCAGTTGAAGAAATAACAGAAGAACCTGTTATTGAAGAAACTGAAGCTGAAGAACCAGTTGTAGAAGTTTCTGAAGAACCTGAAATTGAAGAAACTTTTGTTGAAGAACCTTCTGAAGCAGTTGATGAGAACTTTGATATTTCAGAAGAAGAAGCTCCTGCATTTGATGAGATTTCAGAAGAAACTGAGACAGAAGATATTACTCCAATTGCTGATGATACTGTAATTGACGAGTCAATCATCAATTCTGAACTCGATACCAATGACAGTGAAATATCAGATTCTATTGAATCAGAAATTGAAAATGCTGTTTCTTCAGAAAGTGATACCTCTCTTGATGATATTACTTTTGGTGAGGAAGAATCAAAAGAAGATCTTTCATTTGACTTCTCTGATGATAAACTTGAAGAGCCGGAAATTGATGAATTCATTCCTGATGGAAATGATGAGTTGTATGAAAATGAAGAACTTCCTGATGAAATTTCTATTCCAAAAGAAGAAGATTTGCTTGTAGAATCAACATCATCTGACTTTATGGATTCTGTTAAAGAAACAACAGAAGAAACTGAAGTTTCTCCAGAATTTATTGAAGAAGAGTCAAATGAAGAAGATACGACAGATCTTCCTTCTGAACTTCCTGAAGAATTCGAAACTTCTGAAACAGAAACATTTGAAACACCAGTTGAAGAACCAGAATCTGTAGCCGAAGATGACGCTGAAGAAACTATTGAAGTTTCCAATGCAGATGATGAAACAATGGAAGCTCCGGTTGAATCTGAAGAAACAGTAGAGATTCCTGTTGAAGAATCTACAGAAACTCCGGAAGAAGAAATAAAAATTGAAGACGAAATTGATGATGACATTCCTACTGTAGACAAACTTCTTGCAAGTGAACCTGAAGAAGAAATTACAGCAGATGAACCTGTATTTGATGAAACGTCTGTAGAAGAAACAGAAATTGAAGAAACTGCTGCAGAAGAACCTGAACAGTCAAATGAAGTTTCTTTCGCCGAAGTTGACAATCTTGATAATTCACTTTCTGAAAGCAATCTTGCTTACCTTGATAAGCAGGAGAACTCAGCTTCTGATACAATGGCAAATGCAGATCTTAAGCAGGATATTAAGTCTGTTCTCCTTTATATGGATCAGCTCCTTGAAAATCTTCCTGAAGAAAAGATTATTGAATTCGCTAAATCAGATGAATTTGTAACTTATAAAAAATTGTTCTCAGAATTAGGACTTTCTTGATATGGGACTTCTTTCGCGGGTCAGTAACCTGGATAAAAATCAGACAAATCCAGGACTGGCTTTTTCTGATTTCATTCTCAAATATTCATTAAAAGCCTGTGCATTGCTTGAACGAAACAATACAGAATACTTTATCAGGCAGAGCATTGGCTTTGATGCCCTCTCAATTTTAAGTTCAATTTCCACATGTGATTTTTGGAATGGAATTTGTCCTGCAGTTAATCATATATATAAATTTTCAGGAAATGAGATTTCTCCGCTTCTTCAACTTTTTTCAATAAATCTGAAAGATGAAGTAAAAGAACTTTATGTTTACAAAAATAATTCTTCTAAGATTTTAATCAGTTTAACCGAAATTTCAAAAGAAGCATCTGAGGCATTTGAAAATATTAACAATGAAATACACGAAGTAAATGTCCTTGCTCTGAATCCTCAGATTAAAGAAAATTCTTGTGTTCTTAAATTTATGCTTGAATTATCAGAATCAATTGAAGGTTTTCTTGCTTCTGAATTTAAATCTAATGACAATTATACAGAATTATTTAAGGATTCAATATTAGATGAAATTTATAATAGATTTATAAGTTTTTATAATACTCCCGATTCTTCTATAAAGGCAAAAAATAACATAATTAAAACAGTCTTTATTACTGGTAAAGCATATTCTGTTGAATTAATTACAAACCATCTGATTATAAACTTAAAAGAAGTTCTTGGAAATTATGCTGAACTTATTTCTGTAAATTATTGTGGTTCAGCTGATTCCCGTGAACAGATTCAAAACTTTTTGCGGGCGGAATAATTTTGAAAATCACAATTCAAAAAGCAAAAAATGGAGAAAATACTGCTACTGCAGACGGATATTTTCTTCATTCAAATTATGCACCTGTAAAAGAAGCCGAGCGTTTTGTTGAAAATCTAAAACTTCCCTACACTCCTAAAACAATTATTGTCTTAGAACCATGTCTTTCTTACTGTGCAGATTTTTTTCATAAAAAATTTCCAGAACTTCGAATTGGAGCAATTAGATATCATAAAGACTTTGAAAAATATAACTGCGGATTTGATTTTATATTAAATTATTTTGAAACTCCAGATTTTGAAACTTTTCTTGAAAAAAATTTTAATGAAGAAGAACTTCTTTCAACATTTTTTATCAGCTGGCCGGCTTCGTCACAAGTTTTTAAAGAGACTGAGAATGATGTCTGGCAGGCAATAAAAAATTCAATGGAACGTTCAAAAACACTTCTTGTTACAAGACAATACTTTGAAAAAAAATGGCTGGTAAATTCCTGCTATTTTTTAAGGTATGTACATAATATTATAACTTTTAATAATAAAATTGAAAAAGATGTTTTGATAATTTCTTCTGGTCCAAGCTTAATACCATACATAAATTATATTCGTAAAAATCAAAACAAATTTTTCATTCTTTGTCTCTCTTCTGCAATTTCAGTTTGCCTTGAAAATCAAATCATTCCTGATTTATGTATGACAACTGATGGTGGTTTTTGGGCTGGTGAACACTTAAAAAAGCTAAAAGGTAAACATATTCCTGTTGCTATGCCTTCTGAAGCTTTTTGTTCAAAATCTTTACTAAAAGAGTTACATGTTTTACCCCTTATATATGGGGATGGTATTTCAAAAGAACTTACTGAAACAAGTGGAATTATCTGTAAAAAAGCTGTAAGAAACGGAACTGTCAGTGGCACTGCCCTTTTATTTGCTGTTCAATACTTTACAAAAAACATTTTTATGTTCGGACTAGATATGGCAAATCAGAAAGGTTTTCAGCATACTCAGCCAAATGAATTAGAATTAAATTCCACACTTAAAGACAATAGAATTAAGAATAAAGAAACAAGGCTGTCTAAATCAGAACTAACTAACGGTAGTTTGGATATATACAAAAACTGGTTCAGCACAAATAAAATTGAATGCATAAATCGTCAGGTTTACCGTGTAATTGAAAAATCAGACAGAAAGAATAATCTGGGCTGGATACAAGACATTGATTTTTCTTGTTTTTCAAAACTAACACAAAATAATTCTTCAACAAAAACAAATCCTTTCATTCATTCAGAATTCCATTGTGACTGTTCAAAACTTTTTAATATACTAAATGATGAAGAAAAAACAGAAAATATAAAACATCAGTTGTATCCACTTGATTATGTTTCACTCATCCATAACAATGGAAGTGAAGTAATTATTCAAAAAATAGAAAATGAGTGGTATAAACTAAAAAATAAACTTTCCGGTATTTTGAAAGATGATTTATAAATCCTTTGATTTTGCAAAAAATGGTACTAATATCCCGGTATTTCTCAGTGGCAAAACTATGGAGTCCCGCTATAATCCAGAACGAGATGCAGACTCTCTTTGCAATACTATAAACGAAACTTTCAGTTTTTTTCTGGTACTTGGGATTGGCAGCGGAATTTTCATTCAAAAACTATCAGAAAAATATCCTGAAGCCAAAATAATTGGAGTTGAACTTGAAAAAGAAGATCTGGATTTTTTGAGTACTTCTGAATTAATTCAAAAAATCAAAAATAATAAATCCATTCACTTAACATATCTTGAAAATCTGGAAACTATTTTAAGCCAGACTTATATGCCTGCAAAACATGGGGAGCTTAAAATTATAGAACAACGAGCCTGGATTAACGAAAATCAAAGTAAAATAGAAAAAATAAATTATATATTACAAAAATCCCTGGGGATTATTTCTGCAGATTATTCGGTACAGGCACATTTTGGAAAACTCTGGACTTTTAATATTTTAAATAATGTCAGACTTGCACAATCTTCATCTTTTTTAATTAATGCAGATTTAAATAAAACAGCTGTAATAGTTGCGGCAGGACCTTCTTTAGTAAAAAATCTTTCTATACTCAAAGAACGAACCAAATATTTTATTATTTCAACGGATACTGCAGGCTCAACTTTACACAAACATGGAATTATCCCAGATATTCTTATTTCTATTGACGGACAAAATGTCTCATATAACCATTTTATAAATAGTCACTCAGTTCTTTATGCATTTGATTTATGTGCAAACTTTTCTGCAGCAAAACATATATATGAATCAGGCAACCAGATTATGTTTTTCAGTTCAGGACATCCGCTTGCAAATGCAATTAATGTAAGTTGTGGAAATCGTTTTCCTTGTATATTTTCTGGAGCCGGTACAGTAACTATCACTGCTTTAGATTTTGCCGTGAAAACAGGATTCAAAAACATTTTAATTCTTGGAGCTGATTTCTCGTATTCAAATGGGAAGCCTTATGCAAGTGGAACTTATCTCGATGCTTTATATAATAGTTCTTCTTCAAAAATCAGCAGCTCAGAAAAGAACTTTTCAAAATTGATGTTTCGAACAGAACTTATAAAATCAGAAAAGAAAATGACAACACAAATTCTAGAAGCATATAAACTCTCAATGGAAAAATATATGCAATCCCGTAACATAATTTTTAGAAAAGAAAATGATGTTTATTTTCTCAACTGCTCTTCCGATACAAATGAAAACTTTCCTTTACAAGGTAATTTTATAAATCTACAAATACTTTCATCGTTCTTTAAAAAATTAAAGGAATCTAGTCCAGAGGAAGCAGAACTTTTGCTTTTACCTTATATTGCATGGCTCAGAAATAACAAAAAATATAAATTCTGTTCTTATAGTGAATTACTAAAACTTGCGTTCAACAATATTGTAAGGTATAATATATGATATGAAAAACCGATTTATTATTGTTTATACTGTATTTGCAGCAGCCGTTTTTATTTTTGCACTTAGTTTTTTTGGATTTAATCTTTATAAAGAATATTCAACAAATCTTAATAAATCAGAAACAAGATATACAAACCTTGTAAACGATATAAGAACCTTAAGTTATAATCAGGCAGAAAATACAACTGCATTTTCTCAGGCAATTAAAAATGCAGTTGGAGATGCGGAAGCCTACTCTTTTATCCAGGTACGTCGAGACGGTGAAACCGTTGTTTTTTATCCTGCAGGAAAACTAAAAGAAGAAACTGTTTCAAGACTAACCAGAACATTTTCAACATCTCTTACAGTAAACAAACAGGCTGTTACTGTAGACTGTAATATTTATTTGATTCGTCCAGATTCTATCTTTTATTATGCACGGGTTTCTTTTCTGATGATTCTCATAATCACAATAATAACCGTTATTATGATTATCTATCTGAATATGGTTGAAGCTAATACTACAGATGTGATTTCATTTGAAGAAGAAGTAGAAAATTCAGAAAATGAAAATTCTTTCGATGAAACAGACACCGATAAAGAAACTATTACAGAAGAACCTACTACAGAAGAAAATCCTTCTGATGAGAGCATTTCTGAAGAAACAGAAAATGAAGCTGTAACCGTTACAGAAGAATCAGAAGAAATTACTGAAAATACAGCTGCATCTGCACAGGAATCTGAAATTTCAGAAACAGCAGAAACAATAGAAGAACAAAAAACTGCAGAAGTAACACCAGAAGAAGTTCGTGCCATTTTAGCAGAACCGCTTACAGATGAACAGACTTCAATTTCTGAACCGGAAACAAAAATAGAAAAAGTAAAACTTCCAGTAGAAGAAATAAAACCCGCAAAAACAGATAGCATACCTTCCGGCCTTTTTGATCCTGTGACAGGAATCGGATGGGAATCATATCTTCTTACAAGATTAAATAATGAAATTGAACGGGCAACAGCTTCAGAAATTGACCTTTCACTTTTTGTAATTAAAGTTCCAGGTATTGAAAAAACAAGTGAAGTTTTCAGAAATATCTGTAATTATCTTGCAATTCAATTCCAGTTTAAGGATTTGCTTTTTGAATATAAAGATGACAGTATTGTTGCAATGAAAATCAGTATGAATATTGATGAAGCTCTTAATCTGGCAGATAAGCTTTACAGTGATATTTGTAATCTCATAAATGGAACAAATTGCCGTATTGGTATTACTTCACGTTCAATCAGAATGGTTACCGGTGAAAGACTTTTAATGGAAGCTGAGCAATCATTGGAACACTCAGATGCAGATTCTCCTATTATAGCATTCCGTGTAGATTCTGAAAAATACCGTCAGATGATGGAACAATATTAATCAATAGTTTTTTTATCAGATTTTTTTTCCGGTGAGACAGGAGAATCAGGATTGTCTTCTTTCTCACCTTCTTCTGTTAACTCTTCACCTTCAGTTTCTTCATCTTTGATTTTCATAAGTTCTTTGTATTTGGTTTCAAAAGTCTGAAGGTTTGTATTTTCAGGATATTCTGTCTTTAATATATCATAGGCTTCAGTAAATTTTCCTACGTAATTTTTTTCAAATTTTTTTTCATCGGCAGCCATTACTGCAAGATAATTTTCCAGATATTCCTGATTTTTAGGTTGTGCTTCAAGCAGCTCTTCATAAATTGAAATCGACTGCTTAAAATCTCCCTGCATAGAATATATATATGCAAGACTCGCCTTTAATGAAGCATTTTCGGGATCTCTTTCCAGAATCTTTTTGTACATTGGAAGAGCATTTGACCAGTCAGACATAAATACATAACACTTTGCAAGTTTATAATATGCAGCCCAGTACTGATCTTTTTTTCTCATTGCAAGCTCGTAATTTTCTGAGGCTTTTTTATAATCTTCAAGCTTAAAATAGGCATCACCCAGCATATAATATTCAACATATATATTACGAGTTTTTACAACTCCCTGCCCTGGAACCGGTACAGAAACTTCAGTAGTTGCACATGAGGAAAATGTATTAATTAAAATACTTGCCGCAAGCAAGCTTGCGGCAAAAAAAGCATTTTTAGCCGAGAACAACTTTTTCAATTTCATAAAGCTGAGATTTATACAAGCCCGAAATATTGTGACCGTAATCTGCAATCAGCTGAATTATATTTCTTGGTGCATCTTTTGTATCACATCCGTTAAGACGGTCACCGGCATCTCCAAGGCCTGGCATGATATATGCTTTTTCATTCATTACAGGATCAAGCCAGAGTGTATAACATGTACAATTTTCAAGTGCACGTGTAACACGAATAGAACCTTTAAGAGTTGAAATTGTATTGAAGAATGCAATTGATTTTGGTTTAACGCCCTGACTCTGAAGGTATTTAACTACAGTTACAAGAGAACCACCAGTTGCATTCATAGGGTCTGCAAAAATCAAATCTTTACCATCGAGCTGCTCAAGATTGAAGAATGATTTGTTCAAATCCATAATATATTCCATATCAGCTTCATTTTTAGTGTCATTGCGGCTGATTTTGAAAAGTGCAAATGGAGTTTTATACCCGTGACTTGAATACTCCTGAATTTCCTTTGACATAATCATACTTGGAAGAAGAGCACCGCGCAGCATTACACACATTACAGTGTTTTCGATTTTATGATCTATATCAGGAATCTTATGAACTGCATAATTCTGAACAGGGAAAGTTACCGGAGTTTTTACAATAATGTGCCCCTTTTTATCTGAATGCTGATCTGTATAAGCCATGCGGAAAAGCATTTCATAAGCACGCTGGCTGTAATACATAAACTCCTGATGGTCTGTGCGCTCGTCACGAAGCTTAGAAATTACACGTGAACATTCGGCATGAGCCCCTTCTTCTGTAACAAAAGAATAAACTTTAATATTAGGATGTTTAGCGCAGATTTTCTGCATCTCATGTCCCATCCTGTCATAGCCGTCTATAATTTTATCTTCATTTTTAGGATCAAAATATTTCATTGTATCCTTGAACATATCTTCAAGGCTTTTCAAATCAGCCATATCTTCTGAAGTAAGATAACCATCCAAATCTTCTGCTTTAAGAATTATTTTGTTGTTCTCTGTCATTTCATTTTCTCCTGTGAATTATAATGAAAGCAGTTTATATAACTGCTGCTTGTCTATCCGAATATCATTAATAATAAGCTCACTGTCTCCGATAATTTCCTCCTGCGAATTAGTAAGTCCAAACGCAAGAGTTAAAAGTGTTTTTCCAGCCTTTAAGAAAGTTCCATTTTTGAATCTGAAATCAAGATCCAGGAAATACTGATTTGGATGCTTAGGATCTGTTGTAAAGTTTCCTTTAACATCTATTAATTTTAAGTCCAGCTGTGCACCAGTAAGGATTGTTAGAAAAGACTGAGGTTTGTTTGCATAAAAACGGATTTCAGTTTCTGCACCTTTTAAGTAAGAGGTTAAAACTTCATCTAGTTCACTATAAAGAATGTTTGAATCTTCTGCCGGAAGAGATGAAAGTGAATCAAATTTATTTAACATTCCTTCAAGATTACGGCCTGCACATGCAATTGTATCTGAGGGAAATGTCATTTCAACTGGACCACTATAGACTTTATAACTTTTAGTTCCAGCTTCAGGAGTGTAATCAGTAACTACCCAGCCGTTTTTTGCATTAAGCACCTTGGGAAGATATTTTTTTGGAATATTTCCCTCTACAGAAGCCTGAACTTCCGTGCCGTGCCTTGAACGATTAAGACCGCAGTAAACTTTATTTACACGGTCAGCAATCATTTTTGCATCGCTTTCGGAAGCATCTTTATAAAAGCCTGTAATTATACGTTCAATCAGAACGTTATCTGCCGCGCGTGGAACAGCAATGTAAAAAGAACTTTCTGCATCAATCAATTCCAACGCGTCAACAGGTCTCCCTGCAGGCGCTGATTTACAGCCTGCAAGAAGAAGAAAAAGAATAGATGCTGAAACAAGTTCAGCATGACGACGGCACCGTGTCATCCATGAATGACGGCCTGTCATCCCGGACTTGTTTCGGAATCTCAAATTATGCTTTTTCAATCTTGAAACTCCACTTTTTATCGTCTGCTTCAACTTCAAAGCCACCAGCAAGTGTACTATTCCAGCTTGACTTTTCTGCAAGTGTTTCACCGGAAATAAAGTCAGCAAACATTTTGTATGCAGCTTCCAGATCTGCGTCTCCACCAAGCTCAAGAATAATGCGGTCTGTTACATTGTAGCCGTTTTCCTTGCGCTGGTTTTGAATACCGCGGATAAGGTCGCGGACATAGCCTTCTTTTTTAAGTTCATCAGTAATCTTTGAATCAAGACCAACCGTAAGAGTTCCATCATTAAGAACTTTAAGGTCATCTTTTTCAAAGCGTTCAACTATAACTTTTGTTTCATCAAGTTCAACGGCAGTACCGTTTACATCAATGCTGAGTTTTGTTCCTTCAAGAATAGACTGAATCTGCTCACTTGTAAGAGTTGCAATAATTCCGGCAGCCTGTTTCATCAAAGGTCCAAGTTCCTTACCAAGAACCTTGAAGTTTGCCTTTGCCTTATATTCAACAAGCTCGTCTTCACGGTCGTGGAAATCAACCTTCTTAACATTGAGCTCTTCTGCAATTGTATCCTGCATTTCTGAAAGAACAGTCTTTTCACTTGGGTTACGAGTTACAAGAGCTACGCTTGCAAGCGGCTGGCGGTTCTTGAGGTTGAACTGATTGCGCAGGCTGTGTCCCATAGAAACGGCCTTCTGAACAGTTGCCATCTTGAACTCAAGTTCTTCATTAATCCATGCCTTGTTAGGAACAGGATAATCACAGAGGTGAACAGATTCTTTATCTTCACTAGTCTTAAGATTCTGATACATCTCTTCTGTAATGAATGGAACAAATGGAGCTGCAACAGTTGCAAGAGTTTTAAGGGCGATATAGAGAGCCTCATATGCTTCTGCTTTGTCGCTGTCGTTTTCTGATTTCCAGAAGCGGCGGCGGCTGCGGCGGATATACCAGTTATTAAGTTCATCAATAAACTTAACGATTGGGTCAATTGAACCAGACAAGTCGTAAGCATCCAGAGCACCTGAAACTTCCTTAATAAGATTCTGGGTGATAGACAAAAGCCATGCATCCAGAGGATTTGAAGGAGTCTTGTTATCAAAAAGGTGACCTGTAGGAGCGGCCTTATCGATATTTGCGTAAGTTACGAAGAATGAATAAGAGTTCCACCAAGGAATTATGATAGACTTCAAAACATCGCGTACACCATCATCTGAATAGCGGATTTCATCTGCCTTAACTACAGCTGAGTGCATGAGGAAGAGACGGATTGCATCTGCACCAAACTTATTGATTGCTTCAACAGGGTCTGTATAGTTGCGCAGTGACTTAGACATTTTTCGACCGTCTTCTGCAAGTACGATTCCGTTTACGATACAGTTTTCGAATGCAGGCTTGTCAAAGAGCTGGGCAGCCAGAACTGTAAGTGTATAGAACCATCCGCGAGTCTGGTCCAGACCTTCCGAAATGAAGTTTGCAGGGAAGTTCTTTTCAAACTTCTCTTTATTTTCAAA
>CAMNBC010000025.1 GCA_946532115.1 uncultured Treponema sp. | reverse complement strand
GGCTGGGAAAAGGATCTTTCAAAGCTAAAAGGACTGGAAAAATTCCTCGACGACGATGAATCCATCAACGAGCTTATCCGCATTAAGACAGAAAATAAGCAGGCTCTCGCAGACTATCTCAAGCACGCTCAGAATGAGTTCCTTGATCCGGAAAGCATTTTCGATGTTCAGGTTAAGCGTCTCCATGAGTACAAACGCCAGCTCTTGAATATTCTTCACGTTATGTATCTTTATAACCGCCTTGTTGAAGACCCAAGTTATAACCCACCGGCTCGTACTTTCATCTTTGGTGCAAAGGCAGCAAGTGGTTATCGCCGCGCAAAGTCAATCATCAAATTGATTAATACTGTTGCAGAACGCATCAACAACGACCGCCGTGTTCGCGGAAAGATTCGCGTTGTATTCGTAGAAAACTACCGTGTTTCTGTTGCAGAAAAAATCTTCCCTGCAGCAGATGTTTCTGAGCAGATTTCTACAGCAGGTCTCGAGGCTTCGGGAACTTCAAATATGAAGTTCATGCTCAATGGTGCACTTACACTCGGTACAATGGACGGTGCTAACATTGAGATTTTCGAAGAAGCCGGAAAAGAAAACGGCTTTGTATTCGGACTTCTTACAGAAGAAATCAAGAAGATGGAAGCAGAGCACTCTTATAATCCTCAGGAATATCTGGACCGCAACCCGGCTCTTGCAAAGGTTGTTGAGCAGCTTGTTGATGGTACTTATGATCCGACACATCAGCTTTTCAAGGAACTTCACGATTCTTTGATTTACGGTGTAGAAGGTCAACGTCCTGATGTTTACTATGTTCTTGCAGACTTTGATTCTTACAGCAAAGCCCGTGAAAAGATTGCTGCAGCTTATGCCGATAAGAAAGGCTGGGCAAAGATGGCACTTAAGAACATTGCCAATGCCGGTAAGTTCTCGAGCGACCGCACAATCGAAGATTACGTTCGCGACATCTGGCACCTGAAAAAGGTAGAATTCTAACTTAAACTTATAAATTTTAGTTATAGTTAATGCCCCGTATTGTTCGGGGCATTTTTTTTCTTGCCGACTGTATATTTTGTACTGTATAATAGTAATATTATGGCAGAAGAGATTTTATCACGAATAAAAAATGTAAAGTCAGAAAAGACAGAAGAAAAGCAGAAAGAAAAAAAAGATATCTGGCTGATTTTTACGATTGGAGAAAAACGTTTTGCAATTCCTGCGGAAAATGTAAAAGAAATTCTTCGTGATGCAACGGTATTCCCACTTCCTTTTGTTCCTCCTTATGTGGATGGTGTTCTGAATCGTTACGGTGATCCTTATGTTGTCATTAATCCTGCAACACTTGAAGGATATGAGTCACCTCAATCAATGCTGTTTATTGTTTTGAATGATGAAAGTCATTCCTGTTTTCGTATCACCGATGTAAAAGACTTCTTTTCGGCAACTGAAAACGATATTGTTCATTTTTCAGAAGCAGAGATGTCAGAGTTTTATGAAGGTACTCTGAATGTTGATGGTCAGGAAGTATTTGTTTTAAAGATTCAGGCAATTATAGAGAAAGTAGGAAAAGAAATTGCCGCAGCTTGAGAAATTTGTTTGCATTGCATATCCTCAAATTGATTTTTTAATTCCCAATGAATTTGTAATTTCGAGTGTTGGAGTTAAAGATTTAAATTTGTCTTTGCTCCATGATGAGGACTCGGGATTTTTTGATTTTGATGATATTGCCTCACAGTTTATTCAGATTCCACGCGAGGCAGATATCAGAACAATGATAGTATTAAAGTCAGAAGGGGATAAGCGGCTTTCTGTTGTAACAACTCAGGAATGCAGTGTAAGTATTTTAGACTTAAATGAATTTGGTCTTTTTTCAGATTTCTATTCTGAACAATTTCAAAAGCTTGGTTTTCTGGCCTGCAGTTTTAAAAACGACAGACTCAGATTAATTATAGATGTAAAAAATACAATAAAACTTATGAATGATTGTCTTCTGGAGGAATTATGATTAATGTTGTTGTAGCCTGTTCCTCTGCTGTAGTTCGCTCAGTCTTAAAGGAAATTATTCTGAAAACACGAAAGCTCGCTTGGCTCGGAGAAGCCGTTACTTATGACGCTCTTATGTCCATAAATCTTGAGCTAAAACCTGATTTCATAATTACAGAAAAGTCTCTTTTTGACAGGGTAAGAAACAGCACCTTAGCCGATTATTGTCACACTGCGGAAATTCCTACTCTTATTTATCATGTCCCTGGAGAAAAAACTTACTATTCTTCAAAGAACATAAATTATCAGGAAATGCCGCAGTTTATGAATTTTTCATCAGAAAAAATAGATGAATATTCAAAATTATTAGAGCAGAAAATTCTGGATATAAAACGCACTGTGCTTTTTGATAATCATCCGGGGGCAATGGTTACTTCTATAAATGAAGATGGAAGTATTGCTGTTCCTCTGCAGAGTCTTCCTGCTGACGCCAAAAAACACAAATACAAGGCGGTACTTGTCGGAGTCTCAACAGGAGGTCCTGGTGCGCTATTGGAATTCCTTAAAGGAATAGGCAGACATTATCCGCTTCCGATTTTTATTACCCAACATATAAATTCTTTTTTTGATAAAAACCTGATTAAATGGCTTGCTTCAGAATCTCATGTTGCAGTTCATCTTGCGGAAGATAATACTGCGGCAATTCCGGGGCATGTTTATTTTGCTCCTTCAGATGTGCATCTTACATTCATAAGTCATCCTCAGGATGGTTTTAGAATGATTTTAAATCATGATGCCCCAATTAATTTTTTGCGCCCTTCTGTAGACAAAATGTTTGAAAGTGCAGCCTCTGTTTTTGGTGGAGATTGTATTTCAGTTATTCTTACCGGAATGGGGGCAGATGGTGCAAAAGAGAGCCTGCATCTGAAGAATCTTGGAGCATATACAATTGCTCAGGATGAGTCTACATCTGTAGTTTATGGAATGCCAAAAGCAACTTATGAAATAGGCGGTGCATGCGAAGTGCTTCCTTTATCACAGATTTCTATGCGGTTATGGGAGCTTAGTGGAGATGAACTGGAGTTAATATGAGCAGTGACTTGATTGAACTTATAAATTCCAAAATCCTCAATTATTCTGGCATTTATGTTGCTCAATCTCAGATTTATAGTCTGGAAAATCATATTAAAAAGCAGGCTATTGCCCGTGGAATTACTCCCATGGCATTTGTGCAGAGTCTTACTCCACATACTCCTGATTTTGATGAAGTAATCAATCTTGTTACTGTAAACGAAACTTATTTTTTCCGTGAAGAAAAACAGTTTGACTTTTTAAAGAATGAAGTATTTCCGAAATTCATGGGAAAAAATCTTGTGCTCTGGACCTGCTGCTGTTCAACAGGAGAAGAGCCTATTTCACTGCTTGCACTTGCACTTTCTATGAATGTTAATCTCACAATTTATGCTTCTGATATAGATGACAATGCTCTTGCGACATTAAAATGCGGACATTATTCTCTGTATTCTCTCAGGGCCGATGGTAAAAAATATCATAAGCTTTTAGAACCGTATTCAACTATAACAGAAACAGAAATCGTATTTCGAAGCGATTTTATAAACCGCATACATTCCTTTAAGTTTAATCTTATTCAGGGAGAATGTTCACAACTTCCGTTTGCAGACAATGTAGATATTCTTTTTATGAGAAATGTCTTTATTTATTTTGATAAAGAGACAAGACGGGCTGTTACAAAAAAACTTACTCAGAGAATTAAAAGAAACGGGCTGTTGTTTTTCTCAATGAATGAGATTGGTTCAATCGATAATACTGTAATTCCGGATTCTCTTTGCAAAACAAATTCAGGCACTGTTTACTACTTTGAAAAGGACGGGCAGAAGGAAAAAAAATCTGCGGCACTTGCGCCTACAGACCGCCATTTGCAAAAAAAAGAGTATGAACAGAAAAAAGAAAAACTTCGACGTGAAGTAGAAAAAGTAAAAATACAAAAATATGCAGAAACTAAAAAGGCTCAGGGACAGGTAAAAACGACTTCTATTGCAGCCTCTTTTGATGTAAAGAAGCTTTATGAAAATGTGTGTCGCGAAATCAATAATGGAAATTTTGAAAAAGCACGTAAGCTCACACACACAATCACCGGTACCGGTTCAAAAAAATATGCCTTCTTTATGCAGGGCTATGTTGAATATCACGCAGATAATCGGGCTGCAGCAGAAACTCTTTTTGCTTCGGCAGAAAGCATTGCTCCAGATTTCTGGCCGGCCTTCTTTTACCACGGAATGGTTCTCCGCGATATGGGGCGCATGGAAAATGCGGTGGGCTGCTTTTCAAAATGCAAGACGCTTCTTTCTGGATTTGGAATCAAGGGAGGGGGAGGAGCTGTTCCTTATGATTTTACGCTGGACTCTTTTAGTCCATCATATATCTATTCGCTTTGCGATACTTTTTCTGTTGGAGGGCTGTAAATGAATCTTGATAAAAACTTGTTTAAATCCGATTACATTTCTGAAGCTCGTGAAATCCTCGATTCTCTTGATGACATTGCAATTGAAGCATCAAAAGAAAAACGAAATTCTAAATTTCTAACTGATATTCTCCGTTTGCTGCATACTCTTAAAGGCTCTTCCCGCATGATGGAATATGTTCAGATTGAAAAGGTGATTAATCATCTGGAAACGGTTTTTAAAAATATCCAGAGCAATCAGACTGAAATTTCCAGCAAAATTATTCAGCTTTTGATGGGAGTTAATAACCTGATTCATAAAGTAATTGACGGAATTGAAGACGGCAAGGATGGCACTTTTGCGCAGTATGACGAAGTTATTCGTAATATAGACCTCGCTATTGAATCAGAGAACTTTATGGCGGATTTTTCAAATATTGAAGGAGATTCTAATAATTCTGATAATAGTCCTTTGGATGCGGAAGAAGATGCAGAAGCGATAAGTGATGAGAACTCGGAGTTTTTTCATGATTCCCAGACAATTAAAGTACAGATATCACAGATTGATTCAATCTTACAGTCTCTCGATAAACTCATAATGCGCCAGATAAAGCTCAAGAATGAAATTGAGTTTTTGAAAGGTAAGAGTGAAGCTTCTGATTTTCAGGAGTTTCAGGAACTTTCTGAAAACATTTCTGTACTTGAAAATCAGAGTGTGGATATTCAGAAAAATATTATTTCACTCCGCATGCTCCCATTCGATATGATTCTGCGGCCTATAAAACGCTCAATCGTTGCAGAGGCACTTAAGACCGGCAAGAACATTAATTTTGATATTCCACAGTCAGAAATTACAATTGATAAATTCATTCTTGAAAAACTTCCGGCAATTCTTATTCACCTTGTGCGAAACGCAATTGACCACGGAATTGAAACGAAGGAAGAACGGGCAAAACTCGGAAAGTCTGAAACCGGTACAATTTCTATTTCTGTAAGTCAGGTTTCAAACAGAATTTTTGTAAATGTAAAAGATGACGGACACGGAATTGACTACGAAAAAATCCGTGCTAAAGCACTTCGTTTATTTCCTGACAGAGAATCTGAACTTTTGTCTGCAGAAGAAACAGACCTGCTTCAGTTTATTTTTACTTCGGGTTTTTCTACAAAAGATGAACAGACAGAACTTTCCGGCCGCGGAATTGGACTTGATGTTGTCCGCTCAGAAATGGATAAGCTTAAGGGAAAAATCTCTGTCCGCACAGAACTCAATAAAGGAACTGATTTTGAACTTTCACTTCCGGCTTCTCTTGCAACACAGGACGGACTTTTTGTTTCAGTATCTGATTCTTCTTATCTTATTCTTTCGCATTACATTAGAGAAATTCTTACTGTAAATAAAGAGGATTTTTTGCAGCTTCAGCATGGTCCTGTATTGAATGTTCATAATGAACTGGTTCCAGTTTTTGACTTTGATATTATAAATCAAAAATCTAAAAAGAAGGTTAATACAAAGACTGAAATTTCTGTTGTAATTCTTGAATATCTGAATAAAAAGATTGGAATTATTGTAGATAAGATTCTGCATTATGGAACTGTCGTAATCAAACCGGTTCCTCCTCTTTTGAAAGATTTTAACGCATTACAGGGTGTTGTATTTGATGAAAATTACCGCATAATTCCGGTTTTGAATATTCCAGATACAATCCGCCGCTTTAAGATTGTAAATGTCTACGATGTGAAAAATCTAGAAGTTCATAAAATGCCAAAGATTCATTCTATTCTCATTGTTGATGATTCTCATACTACACGCCATATTGAGCAGATTATTCTTGAGGCAGAAAATTATAATGTTTCTACAGCAGTAGATGGAATTGATGCGCTTGAAAAAATGAAGCAGTACAAATTCGATCTTGTTGTAACCGATGTAAAAATGCCTCGTATGGATGGGTTTGTTCTTCTTCACAATATGCGTCATAAAGAGGAACTTAAAAATATTCCGGTTATTATGGTTTCTTCTGTATTCGAAAGCGATACGCTGGACAAGGCAAAGAATCTTGGTGCACAGGGCTATATCGTAAAATCAGATTTTGAACGCGAAAGCCTTACTGCAAAAGTAAAGGAGCTGCTGCATGAGTAAAAAAGCAAAAACAGTGCAAAATCAGAATGATGCACAGACAAACGAAAAGCCCCTTATCTACCTTGCTGAGCCTTCCAGAATTCTTTCTAAAATTATCAGTACAGAACTGGAAAAACTGAATTATGAAGTTCGGGTTTTTACAGACGGATACTCTTTATTAAAAGAAACAATCGTGCATTCTCCAAAACTTATTATTTCAGATAACAGCATTGCTGAAATTAATGGAATTGAATTATGTAAAATCCTGAAAAATGGTTCTACAAAAGATTCTATTCCTTTTATTCTGATTTCCACGGATGATTCGATTTTTGATTTCTGGATCAGCTCGATGGAAGCAAACAGAGTAGTGCTTATTAATAATGAAAACATTGATTATCTGATTCAGACGGTAAACGAGCTTTTGGCGTTTGAATTTATAGAAGCTAATTCTTTCTTTGATGAAGATGCGAAAAAACTTACAAAAACTGATGACCAGGTCCTGACTTCCTGGGTAGTTCAGGCTATGACAAAAAGTAATCTCTTTTTGAACATGACAAAGAATATCATTCAGCTTTATGAATGTGTGAATGATATGGAACAGCTTATCTCGCAGATTTTTGGTCTGGTTTATAATGCCTGTGCTTATGATATTGCGGTAATGGTTCTTGATAATCAGCCGGCAAAGGTGTTTATGACCGGAACGGAATTTTTTGAAGTTTCAGTTGTAGATGAGTTCTGGAATATCTGCAAGATTGAATACGAACAGCAGGCTAAAAAGAATCATACAATTACTTATGAAGATAAGTATTTTGAAAATATTGTTCTGAAAAGACCTGTCGGTGAGCGGTTTGAATCTTACATTTCCTTTACAATCAAAAATAAAAAAGGATTTGTTGGAACTCTGCATCTGGCATCTTGCCATAAAAAAATCTTTAACTATAAAGCCATTTCATCTATTGAATATATCATTCCGGCTCTTGCAAATATTCTGAGTGAATCAATTGCCCACTCAGTACTTGCCCTGCAGGAAACAAGGTTGAGAACTGCTTTTTCAAAGTTTGTTCCAGAAGAAGTTATTAATGATTTCTTACATTCAGATGAAAAAACTGAATTGAATAATAACAATGAAAAAAGAAACGTTGTAATTCTCATGTGCGATATCCGAAGCTTTACTTCTATTAGCGAAATAAATAAGGCAGAAGATGTCGTAAACTTTTTGAATTCTTATTTTACCCACATGGTAAACATTGTAAAAAAATACGGCGGTACTGTTGATAAGTTCATCGGTGATGCAATCATGGTTTTGTTTGGTGCACCAATCAGTTATAACGATAATGCTCAGCGTGCAGTTCAAGCCGCAATTGAAATGTATGCCCAGCTGGAAGAAATTCCTTGTGGTAATTTGAAATTTCCGGAAGGCATAAAGCTGGATATTGGAATTGGAATTCATTATGGCGAGGTAATTGTAGGACAGATTGGTAGTGCAGATAAAACCAGTTATACAGTAATTGGTGATACTGTAAACCTTGCTTCTCGTCTGGAAGGTCTTACTAAGCTTTATGGTGCAAAGTTAATAATTTCAGAAGCGGTTCGTGATGAGCTTGATGAAACTCTGAATGTTCTTTTACTGGATTCTGTAAAAGTAAAAGGTAAAAAAGAAGCAGTATTTATTTATAGGGTAGATGAAAAGGCATTGCCTGCGGAATTCACAGAGCCTTATGAAAAAGGCTTTAAGTCTTATGCAGAAGGGGCTTTCGGTCTTGCAATTCCTTATTTTGAAGCGGCACTTGAAGTTTTGCCACACGATAAGTCTGCAAAATTAATGTTGCAACGCTGCAATGAATTTGCAGAATCAAAACCTGATAATTGGGATGGCGCTATTGCGCTTACATCAAAATAGTAAATTTATAAGGTCGAAATGGCCTGGGAGTGAATATGAGTCTAAAAGAAAATTTTAGGAAATCAGAAACTAATTCGCAGACTGACATCAATTTTGGAAATGAAATATTTAAGAAGCTTTTGTTTCCAGTTGTTCTTGCTGAGATACTTACAATGACAGTTTGTATTGCGATTGCCTGGGAAAATGTGAAACTTTCTAAATTGTCAGCTATAATTATTCTGGGAATTTCAATATGTATTGTACTGCATATTCTTATGCTTGGAATGGTGAATATGCTTGTAACTCAGGGAGTTACAGAAGACGTTACTACGTTTTATTTATATGAAACTACAGAAAAAGAACGTACCAGACTTATGAAGATTCTTATGATTATGCCGGGAAGAATCGGTGGAATTGTATTTCCGATGTTTACTGCATTTGGAGCTGTCTGGATTGCGTTTTTCAATAAAATTGCCATGCTTAATCTGAACTCTGTAATTCTTTGTGCAAACATGCTGTATCTTGGCTCCTATTTCACTTCGGTTTATGCAATAACAGAAGTTGCTCAGAAAATCTGTTCGAAACATGCTTCTGCAATTGTAAAAAGAGGAATTGCAAAAGAAGAAGTTGAAAACCGTCATTATTTTGGTTTGACTTCTACAATAATTACTGTTATGCATATTTTTGCGCCAATCGTAATTCTTGGTGCGACAATTTATATTCTTGCCTGGAGAACTTATACTTCCTATACCTCAACAAATATTGTCTTTTTCAGACTTATTCTGGTTGGTGTTATCAGCGTTATTTTGTATTATCTTTTTTCTACTGCACTCTTTAATCGCATGATGCGTTCTATAAACAATATGCGCGACTTGATGTCAGGAATCAATAAAGAAAATCTGCATAAGGTTAAGGCTGCGAATACAGACCTTTCAAATGAGTTTATGTTCAATGTTTACCTTATTAATACAATCGTAGAAATCCTGCAGAAAATCTTAAAAGAAAGTCAACGCATAAGTATGACGGTTGTAGAATCAAGTAATGAACTTTCAGTTATTTCCCGGGAAACTGCGGTTACTTCTCTTGAACAGAACTCTGGAGTAAAAGAACTGCTTTCTGCAATGGAAGAGTCAGATGCTCTTTCAAAAACAATCGCTGAAAAAATTGGTGAGGTTTCGCTTGTTGCCAGCCGCACTACAGATAATATCAACGAAGGTTTTGATATTCTTAAACAGAATATGCAGAAACTCGATGAAATTAAACGTGCAAATGATGTAACAGTAGATGGAATTAAAGTTCTTACAGAAAAGGTTTCAGGTATTTCTGATATTGCAAGAATTATTAATGGAATTGCAGATCAGACAAATATTATTGCCTTTAATGCAGAACTTGAAGCATCAAGTGCAGGCGATGTTGGAGAAAACTTTGCTCTTGTAGCAAATGAAATCCGTCGTCTTACAAATAACACAATTCAGTCTACAGAAGAAATTCGTAAGCGAATTATTGAGATTCAGCATTCTTCAGATGAACTTTTGATTGCTTCTCAAAATGGAAGTGAAAAGATTCTTGATGGAAACCAGATTATTAATGATTTGAATACAAGGTTTGAAGAACTTAAGACTTCTTCGGAAACTATGAATTATGCATCTGAAGACATTAAAAAGATTATTGATCAGCAGACCGCTTCGTTCGCCCAGATTGTAATTACCCTGCGTCAGATTTCCGAGGCTGCAGAAAGCTTCTCTTCTTCAACTCAGAAAATCAGCGACTCAGCACAAAACCTTTGTACAATTTCTACTAATCTTAAAAATCTTCAGCCGGAAGAATATGACGAAAACAGTGAATATTCACAGGCAGATGTAGATGCAATAGTCGAATCTATGTCAGCAACAGAAAAAGAGGTGTAATTATGAAACAGAATGAAAATTATTTATCATTAGAAAGACGAATCCTTAGAGCGAGTCATATTCCAGATGTAGCCTGTGGTATTATATTGCTTTTGTATACGGTATTCATTCTGAATCTGAAATTTTCTACACATTATCCGCTGGTTATTATAGTAATTCTTGGTGTTTTATTTGCACAGTTTTGTATATCTCCGATTACAAATCATTTTCTATTTGCTAAAATTTCAAAAAAAATTGAACGATGGGAAAATGAAGATATGACACAGGAAGAGCGCACAAGGCTTTTTCTTGAATTGCACAAGTGTCCGATGAAAAAATCAATTGAGGCATTTATGTACTTTGCAATCTGTGCAGTAGCACTTGCGGTAGCATATCATTTTATATATAAAGTAAACACAAGTATAAACGGTGTAAGTCTTCTGAGTTGTGTACTTGGTGCTTATGTAGCAGGTCTTCTTGCTCTCGCAAATACCCGTTCAATCTGTAATGAATATGAATGCCGTCTTGTTAATCAGGGAATTGATTCAAGAATTCTGAATAAGAAAACTTTCTTTGGTGTTTCATATAAGAATACTTTCTCTCTTTATTGTACAGTTCCGGTAATCTGGGGATTTGTAATTGCAGTGCTTCTGTTTTATGTATATTACTACAACAATATTCCTTCTGCTGTAGGTTTCCTTCCTGCTGATATTCACGGAATGGGCCTGCGTAAAATGCAGCTTCCTCGAATTGCCATTGTTCTTGTAATTAATGCAATTGTAGGAATTGCTTCGGTTTATTCATTCTTAAACAGCATCCTGGTTTCTTCAGACAAACTGCAGACTTCTATGCTTCACATAATTAAGAATGATATTTTTACGGTAGACCTTGTTCCAACTGATTTTGAGTCTGAGGTTTCTTATAACCTTTACCTGATTAATCAGATAGTACTTTTGTTCCGTTCCATTCTTGATGATATTCGTGAAATTGGTCAGACAATGGTTACACCAATGAATGAACTTGCAGAAATTGCACAGAGTACCGCCTCAACTTCTCTTGAGCAGTCAACAGGTGTAAAAGAGATTTTGGCTACGATGGAAGACACAGACCGTCAGACTCGTAACATTGTAGAAAAGATTGCAGATGTAACTACAGTTGCAGAGGGAACGGAAAATAACGTAAATGCCGGTTTTGAGACTCTGCAGTCTAATCTTGATAAGATGACAGAAATTACAGATGCAAATGTTTCGACGATTACCGGAATTCGAGAACTTGGTGAAAAAATTGGCGGCATCTGGGAAATTGTAAAAATTATTAATGATATTGCAGACCAGACCCGTATCATTGCCTTCAACGCTGAGCTTGAAGCTTCAAGTGCCGGAGACAGTGGAAAGAACTTCCATATTGTTGCTAACGAAGTTCGCCGTCTTGCAGCAGGTATTACAAACTCAGTAGATCAGATTAAAGACCGCATTACAGAGATACAGCATTCTTCCGACAATCTGATTATTACATCTGAAAGTGGAACTGAAAAAATCCGTGAAGGTCTTGAACTTTCAGAAAAACTTAAGGAAAAGTTCAGTGACATTCAGAGTTCATCAGAAATCACTGTAGAGTCTGCAAACCAGATTAAGGAAATTATTAATCAACAGTCTACAGCCTTTGACCAGATTGTTGCTACTGTACGTCAGATTTCTTCTGGAATTGAAAACTTCTCAACTTCTACAAGTACTGTAAACAATACAGCGCAAAAACTTAAGGAAGCAGCAAATCTTCTGGAGAATCTACATACACAAATTATCTCTTCTGAGATATAAGCCTATAATCGAAGAACCGTTAAAAAATGGGCTGCGACAGCGGGGTTGATGGTAAGGCTAAAAATTGCAGTGCAATTTTTTTAACGCCTTGCTATAGAACACCGGCCGCCAGCGGCCTTACACATTTAGGTTCATCGAAAGAATGGCTCAGAGGCAAGCTGTGCTTGCCGACCTTGACCGGGGTATCTTTTTTCAGTATATACAATCCTATGAATTCAAAATTTACTTCTACGCTTGCCAGCATAGGACTGATTATTACAGCGGCAATCTGGGGCTTTGCCTTTGTCGTCGTAAAAGACAGTCTGGATTATATTGGTCCTATGTATATGGTTGCTGTCCGTTATACAATTGCAGCTGTATGTATGTCATTTATCTTCATAAAAAAATGGAAGATAATCAGTAAAAAATATCTTTTACATGGAGCACTTACTGGATTTTTTCTTTTTGCAGGTTATGCTACACAGACTGTTGGCTGCAATATTACTACAGCCGGAAAAAATGCCTTTCTGACTACGGTTTATGTAATTTTAGTTCCGCTTTTTTCCTGGCCGCTTTATAAAAAAAGACCGGGCTGGTTTGTATTTGCAGCAGCAATTCTTTCTATGACTGGAATCGGCTTACTTGCTCTTGGCACTGGTGATACAAATGGTATAAATCCAGGTGATGTTCTTACCCTTATCTGCGGTGTGTTTTTTGCCCTGCATATAATTTTTACAGCAAAATACAATGCAGAGGATGGCGATAACGGTAAAGGTGGAGATCCGATTTTTCTGACTTTATTACAGTTCATTTTTGTTTCAATATTTGGCTGGATTGCTGCGCCTGTTTTTGATGGTGCATTTTCCGGAGCGGAAGCCTTTAATTCGCATGTAATAATTTCTATGCTTTACCTTGGGCTGTTGAGTACAATGCTGTGCTTTAGTCTGCAGAATATCGGGTTAAAGTATGTTCCTTCTGCGCTTGCTTCACTGTTTTTGAGTTTTGAATCTGTTTTTGGTGTTTTATTCAGTACAATCTTTTTACATGAAAAGCTCACCCTGCGTATGGTCATTGGCTGCATTCTTATATTCGCTGCTATTGTTTTAGCTGAGAATGGTTCGAGATTGCATAAATATGCAAAAAAATGTATATTAATACATAAGAGGTGATTTTATGAAAAAAATAACTGTAGTTTGCGCTGCACTTGCAGCTGTTCTTGCATTCACAGGATGCTCTAAATCAAATGTTCAGATTAATTCTATTGCCGATCTGGCTGGAAAGAAAATTGGTGTTCAGGCTGGTACAACAGGTGAAGCCTGGGTACAGGATAATGTAAATGGTGTTCAGCTTTCTTCATTCAAAACTGGAATGGATGCTGCACTCGACCTTAAGAATCGTGCAATTGATGCAGTAGTTCTTGATGAACTTCCGGCAAAAGCAATTGTAGAACGTAATCCTGATCTTAAGATTATTCATGATAATTACTTTACTGAAAATAAAGAAGCTTATGCAATTGCCGTTAAAAAAGGCAATGCTGAACTCCTTGCTTCAATCAATAAAACAATTGCAGATATGAAGGCTAACGGGGAATATGAAAAACTCGTAAATGCATTTATGCCTGCAGATGGTAAAATCCAGATTCCTGCAGCAGATGCTGTAAACGGAAGCAAAGTTGTTAAACTTGGAACAAATGCAGCTTTCCCTCCATTTGAGTATGTTGAAGGAAAAAACATTGTTGGTTTTGATATCACAATGGGACAGAAAATTGCCAAAGATGCAGATATGAAACTCGAAGTTGTAGATATGGCATTTGACAGTCTTATTCCAGCTTTGCAGTCTGGTACAATTGACTTCATTGCAGCAGGTATGTCTGTAAATGAAGAGCGCAAAAAGAACGTAGATTTCTCAGAGACTTATTTCGAGTCTGAGCAGGTAATCATCGTTCGTAAGTGATTTTTTTGTAAATAATTGAGCATATAAAAACTTAAAAAATTGGCGTAAGCGGGGTTCCGATAC
Organism: uncultured Treponema sp.; assembly: GCA_946532115.1. Classification (GTDB taxonomy): domain Bacteria; phylum Spirochaetota; class Spirochaetia; order Treponematales; family Treponemataceae; genus Treponema_D. The sequence goes on along the minus strand of CAMNBC010000025.1, from coordinate 6,232 downwards.
GAAAAAACATCATTCCCGTTTTTTCGTATTGGGTTCGCGCGACAGCCAATTTTTATGTTTTAAATATGCTTATATGATAGAGGTTTTAATGTTTCAATCATTTTACGACACTATGATTGCTGGCCAGCGATATATGCTGATTGTACAGGGGCTTGGCGTTACACTTTTAATTGCCATCTGTGCAGTTTTAATAGGTACTGTGCTTGGTTTCATTTTTGCCCTGATGAAAGTTTCCGGAAACAAGATTTTAAAATCAATTGCAGAGGTTTATACTACAGTTTTGCGTGGTATTCCGCTTGCAACCCAGCTTATGATTTTCTATTTTGTAATTTTTGCACCATTAGGATTAAACCGTCTTCTTGTTGCAATTCTTGCATACGGTTTTAATTCCGGGGCTTATTGTACAGAAATCTTCCGTGCCGGTATTCAGGGAATAGACCCGGGACAGACAGAAGCCGGCCGTTCACTTGGTTTGAGCAAATGGCAGACATTTTTTAAGATTATTCTTCCACAGGCTGTAAAAGCAGTTCTCCCGACCTATACAAGCGAGTTTATTGTACTTATCAAAGAGACTTCTGTAGCAAGTTTCATAGCTGTAACTGATATGACAAAGGCTGGAGATATGATTCGCAATGCAACCTATAATGCATGGATTCCTCTCCTTACCTGTGCAGTAATCTATCTGGTTCTCACTGTAGGTCTTACAAAACTTTTCGGAGCTCTCGAAAAAAGGATGGCAAAAAGTGATAGAAGTTAAGAATCTTAAAATAAGCTTTGGAAATCTCAATGTATTGAAAGACGTATCCCTCAAAATCAATAAGGGTGAAAAAATTGTAATTATTGGTCCGTCCGGATCTGGTAAAAGTACTTTTTTACGCTGTCTGAATCGCCTTGAAACTCCAGATGGAGGACAGATTCTTTTTGAAGGAAATGATTTAACTGACCCTAAAACAAATCTTGATTTGTGCCGTCAGAAAATGGGAATGGTATTTCAGCACTTTAATCTGTTTCCTCATCTTACTGTTTTGCAGAATATCACACTTGCACCTGTTACTCTAAAGTTAAAAACACAGGAAGAAGCTGATAAAGAAGCTATGGAATTGCTTGAGCGCATTGGCCTTCCAGATAAGGCAACTGTTTATCCTTCAACTTTAAGCGGTGGACAGAAACAGCGTATTGCGATTGTTCGTTCTCTTGCAATGCATCCGGATGTAATGCTTTTTGATGAACCAACTTCTGCACTTGACCCTGAAATGGTTGGTGAAGTTCTGGAAGTTATGAAGGATCTTGCACGTGAAGGCATGACAATGGTTGTTGTAACTCACGAAATGGGCTTTGCACGAGAGGTTGCAGACCGTGTTCTGTTTATGAATGAAGGCTATATTGAGGAAGAAGGTAGCCCTGATAATATCTTTCAGCATCCAAAAAGTGAAAGATTGCAGCAGTTTTTCAAATCTATACTGTAAAATTCAATTTTTTTTCAATAAAAATCACGCACATAATCAGCACATTTTTCGTAACCAAGGTTATTTTTACATAACCTTGGTTAAATCATAAAAAAACTGATTGACGATAAGTTATTTTCAATGTATGTTTTATACATAAAATAAAGTTACATTAAAGTTAATAAACATGAAATTAAGAAAGTTACTTATACAAAAGAAATTAGCATTATCTTTATATAGAAGCGTTGCTAAGAAGAGAGTTTATTCGGAGAGCCGGTTTGTCATCGGTGAGAGAGTTCTTGGACTGTAAGTTTGGAGAGTCTACAGTCTGAGAACTTTTTTTTTGCCCTGCCTATAATCGAAGAACCGTTAAAAACAAAGCGCGATAGCGGTTTGTTTAGGTTCATCGAAAAAATGGCACAGAGCGAGATTAATCGAGCGACTTCTAATAGTTTTCTTATTATTTCATATTCGTTATACTATCTTTAATGGTTAAAGAAATAACAATTACAGTCGAAGCGAAAGATGAGAAAAACACTTCGCTTCAGGATAATCTGATTCGTAAAGAACTCAAAAAAAATCATATTAATGAAACAAAATTTGAAAAGGTTTTTGTAAAAAAATCGATAGATGCGCGCCACGGCCAGTTGAAGCTGCATCTTCGTTATAAAGTTTATATTGGGGAAAAGCCGGAAAGTGCAGGGGAGTGGAAGCCAGGCTGGAAAAATGTAAAAGAGGCTGGGATAGAACGTACTGTAATTATTGTGGGTGCGGGCCCGGCGGGGCTTTTTGGCGCCCTTAAGCTTTTGGAAAGCGGGATAAAGCCTGTAATTATTGAGCGCGGCGTACAGACCAGCCAGAGAAGGAAGGACATTGCTTTAATCAGTACACGAGGCGTGGTAAATGGCGACTCAAATTACTGTTTTGGCGAAGGCGGGGCTGGTACTTTTTCTGACGGTAAGTTGTATACGCGCAGTAATAAGCGCGGAGACATTGGTGGGGTGCTGCGCATCTTTAATTATTTTGGCGCGGACGAAAAAATTCTTACGGATGCACATCCACACATAGGAACAGACCGTTTGCCTCAGGTAATAAATGCCATGCGCGATAAGATAATTGAGCTTGGCGGTGAGTTTCATTTTAGTGAACGGGTAACTGCCCTTGTTACAGAGTCTGACTGCGGAAAATTGAATGTCAAAGGTGTAGAAACTCAGAATGTAGAAACTGGAGAGAAGGGCTCTTTTTGGGGAAAAGCGGTTCTTCTTGCAACAGGTCATTCTGCAACAGATATATATAAAATGCTTGCTAAACTTGCGCCAGAAGCACTTGAAGCCAAGACATTCGCTGTAGGTGTACGTGTAGAACATCCCCGCACTCTTATAGATTCCATTCAGTATCATGGACGAGGAGCGGAAAATGGGCTTGGAGCTGCAGAGTACAGAGTTACAACTCAGGTAGACGGGCGCGGTGTTTATTCTTTCTGTATGTGTCCGGGCGGTTTTGTGGTTCCTTCGAGTTCCGGTCCAGATGAAATTGTTGTAAACGGTATGTCTGCTGCTGCCCGTAATTCAAAATGGTCAAACGCTGCAATTGTTGTAGAAGTAAGACCAGGAGATTTTCCGGCATCATGCATTGATCAGGCTGTGCAAGATGGCTGTGCTGATCTTGCAGGACTTTATTTTAGAGAACGGATTGAAAAGCTTGCCTATGAAAATGGAAATGGTCAGGCGGCTCCGGCTCAACGTCTTACAGATTTTCTTGCAGGTAGAAAATCTACTGATTTACCTGCTTCGAGTTATACGGCAGGGCTAGTGTCTTCTGAACTGGGAAGCTGGCTTCCTTCAAGCATCAGTGAACGTCTCAAAAAAGGTTTTGTAGAAATTGATCATAATATGCATGGTTTTATTTGCAAAGATGCATTAATGATTGCACCAGAAACACGTACAAGTACACCTGTTCGTATTCTTCGTGATAAAGAAAGCTTTGAATGTACTGCAATTTCCGGTTTGTATCCTGCAGGAGAAGGTTCCGGTTATTCTGGTGGAATTGTTTCTAGTGCTATGGATGGAGAAAATGCCTGCAGTCATATTGCATCGGTGATTCTTCCGAATTAACTAAAATATAACGATATGTTATTTGATTAATAGTCTTTTTGTGTTATAATTTTAATATTATGGATAGAAACAGACTCAACTCGGAGAGGGTTGTTGCTGTTGTAGGTTTTATTTTTTTGCTCATTGCAACAATAATGAGTTTTTTATGGAATGGGGACCCCAATTCTATTATTGAAAAAATTGCTCCGACATCGATTGTAATTCCTGTCGTTCATAGTATCTGCTTACTGCTTGCTTTCACTTGTATTATAAAGCCAGGTATCTATGTAATGATTACTATATTCCTTCTTGAAAGTGAATTGACAATTCTTACAGGTTATGAAGAACTTGGTATTTTCTTCTTTTATGCAGCATTGATTCTTATATTCTGTAAAGACATTTTAAGCAAAAAGAGTAAACGTCCTGTATTAATTATGGTCGTATTACATTTTGTAACTCTTTTGCTTACCTATACTCATGGATTAAATATTACCTTTATTTCCATTGGTTATTCAGTTTTCAGTTTTGCATTCTATCTTTGGATTTATTCATATTTGAAAGCAAAATTTTCATGTCTTTTTCCAAAGAATGTGCGCGAAAATAATACAATCATCGGTAAGCCGGCTGGTGCTGTTATAAGTTTAGCTGATTATAATTTGAATGAACGACAGAGCACTTATGTAATTGAAAATATTCATAATAAGTTGAGTTATAAAGAAATAAGTGAAAAATATTTTGTAAGTATTTCTACTGTAAAAAAGATTTTTGCAGAGGTATTCAAGATTTTTGAAGTTTCAAACATTGAAGAGCTTCGACTTCTTTTGCTGCAGTATCAGGTTAAGCCGTAATTTTTGCTTGCTGAAGCTGCAGCATTAAAATAAGGTATTTTTTTCAATTTATTCGGGCACGGAAATTGTGCTGTGTAAATGAGCGTTAATCCTGGTAAACAGGTGGACACGCTCATTTTTTTTATTCTATTTTTTTCATCAGAAAAAACAAAAAGATACCTGCATTTTTCAGATATTTTGTGATTTGAGGAAAAATGCATGATACTGGCTTTCATACCTTCTTTTTCAAAACATTTATAGAATTTTTCTTCTATATTTAATTTCGGGTTTGATTTATATGGAAGAAATATAAGAACGTCAGATGAGTCTGCCTGCCCCATATTAAGTGCAAGTATTTTGAGTGTATAAATAAAATCATCAAAAAAGGTCTGTTTGTTTAGAAGTAATTTATAATTATTCATATTATAAAATATTGGACTGACAAGAATATCTTGTCAATATAATTTTATAAAGAGTTAATCTTTATGTGATTATGAAACGTCGCAAGAAAATCAGGTTTCTTGGAAGAGAAAACATTTCAGGTCTTAATATCAAAAAATATAGAGAAGCTCTAAATCCGCCATGTTCTCAGAATAGTCTTGCGAGTAAGCTGCAGCTTGCAGGCTTGAACGTTCATAAAAATATGGTAAGCATGGTAGAAAACGGAAAGCAGGGAATAAGCGACATTGAGCTTAGAACATTTGCTCTTGTGCTTGGTGTTTCAGTTGCTGACCTGATGGACGAATCGATTTATAAAGATTATATCCACGATAATACTATAGAATATTCGGATGATTCCTACGATGTAGGGCTTGCTATGGCTGCTGAAGTGCCTAAGAAGTAAAGCTGTTTTTTAGTTTCACTTGTGACGAACCTTATTTTATGCTATAACTCTTATATGAAAGTTGCGATTTTTTTCGGTTCAAAGTCCGATAAGGACACGATGAAAAAGGCGGCCGATATTCTTACTGAGTTCGGCGTTGACTACAAGGCTTATATCATTTCTGCCCACAGAGCCGGGGCTTTACTCAAGCAGACAGTTGAAGAAGTTGAAAAAGAAGGTTGCCAGGTAATTATTGCCGGTGCTGGTCTTGCAGCAGCACTTCCTGGTGTTATAGCGGGAATTACAACCTTGCCTGTAATTGGTGTGCCTCTCGAGTGTGTAAGCGACAAGTCTAACGGGCTTGGTGGAATGGATGCACTTTTGAGCATTGTTCAGATGCCGCCACAGATTCCGGTTGCAACTGTTGGTATTAATTCTGCTAAGAATGCGGCTTATCTTGCATTGCAGATTCTGGCACTTAATGATAAAGAACTTTCAGAAAAACTTAAGGCTTTCCGTGCAAAGCTTGCATCGGACGCAGCTGAAAGTGGAATAGATATAAGGTTCTAGGTTTTAGGTGCTAGGTTCTAGGAGTGTCAATGGAGATTGTTAGTCATAAGGATTTAATTGTCTGGCAAAAGTCTATGGATTTAGTCACATTAATTTATAGACTTATAAAGAAACTTCCTGGTGATGAAAGATATTCGTTGAGTGATCAAATCCGTCGAGCTGCTGTTTCAATACCTAGCAATATAGCAGAAGGAAAATCTAGAAATTCAATAAAAGAATATAAACAGTTTGTTGGTATAGCAAAAGGTTCTGCTGCTGAATTAGAAACACAGTTATTAATTTGCGAAAGAATCGGCTATTTGAATAAAGATGAATTAACAGAAGTTATGGGACTTTTAGATGAAGTTTCAAAGATGCTGGCAAAGTTAAATAATGTCCTGGCACCTAGAACCTAAAACCTATAACCTAAAGCGACTGAAAGGAGCAAACAATGGCAAACTACAAAGAGTCTGGTGTAGACGTAGAAGAAGGTTA
>CAMNBC010000024.1 GCA_946532115.1 uncultured Treponema sp. | reverse complement strand
ACTCCTTTAGAATATTTTATGCACGTTCCCTGATAGAAACGTTTACTTCAATCTTACCACAATCAGAAATAAGAGGAACTATAAGTGCCTCTACACTGTCTGTAGTACCACCAAGAGCTGCAATCTCCATTTTCTGTCCAACAAAGAGAGCCGGTGGTGTAAGGTCGAATCTGAAGCCAAGTTCATGCAATTTTGTTACTGCCTGTGCTGTAATAAGGTTTGCAAGCTCACTGATAGTAGCCTTAGCCAAATCATCAAATTCCGGCAGAGTCTCACCGTTCATTGCAGAAGCAATATTCAATGCAGTTTCCATAGTCATATCAAAAAGAACACGACCTTCTACATCTCCAGCAAGACCAACCAATGCAGCAACACCCATTACAGGCATAGCAGTTGATTTCAAATACAAATCACCGCGTTTTACCTCTGCACCTCCGAGTACCTCCTGCAGTACACGGAATGAAGTTTCAACAAACGGGTTAATATACTCTACTCGCATCTTAATCTCCTATTTAATTTGCTTATTTAGTCCTTTGTATACGCAACTAGCGTACCAACAGCATTCTCACCAAAACTAAAGGAATCCGGCATATCTTCATTTTCACCGATAATAGCAATTGCATTTCCCTTCATCTTTTCAATAAAGTCTGCAACAACAGATTCCTGAGCCTTTTCATCCAGCAGAGAAAGAATATCACGGGCAAAAATAATGTCTACCATTGGCAGCGCATTAGTATTCTTGCAGTCATGGTACTCAAACATAATGCTGTCTTTAATATCCTGATTAAAAGTATACTCCCCGTTTGCTTTTTTTGTCAAATATGGAGCATACCAGTCAGAAGCAAGATTTGCTGGAACAGACATAAGTCCTGCATTTGAAACATTCAAAAGATCAATATCCTGTGCATAAATTCTGATTTTTGCATCAGGATAACGCTTCTTAAGAACACATGCCAGAGAATATGTTTCCGTGCCTTTTCCGCAGCCCGGATTCCATACAACAATCTGCTTTGCAGCATTATCAGGAAGCATCTTAGATAAAGCATCAGCATATTCTTTTGACCACCAGCTACCAGTAAACTGTGACCAGAAAGTTTTAAGGAATGAATCTGCATCATCTGAATTCTGAAGCTGATTCTTTTTTGTCTCCTTAGACCACTCTGAATATCTGTGTTTTACCCAAGATGAATTCACTGAAGATACAGTGAAATTCTTATAGGTAAGAAGGCTTTCGCTAATAAACTTAATGTCTACCGAAGTTTCATCTTCTGCAGCATTATTGCCACCAGAAATACCCTTAGCAATATCAGCAGGAGATTTAACCATTCCTCCCTGAACAACTGCTGCAGCCTGTGCTTTAGGAACAGGTGTACTTTGCTGTGGCTGTTTAACAACTTTTTGCGGTTTTTCAAAAGGAACACCTGGAGCTGGAACTTCAGCTGCTTCTTTTGAAGAAAAGATACGTGTTATATCAAGCAAGACATAAAGACGATTATTGCTTTCAACTACACCGTCAATATACTTAATATTAATGTCGCCGAACAAAGGATGAGGAGGTTGAATAGTACTCTTCTGGACTCCAATTACCTTATCTATTTTGTCAACAACAACTCCAAACTTCTGATCTTCAACCTGAAGAATAAGCATATTTTCAAGCTTATTTTCATCACGAGGCGGAACCTCAATATTGAAAAAGATTCTTAAGTCAAGAATAGGAATAATTTCACCACGCAGATTATAAACACCAAGAACAAAAGGAAGCGTATTTGGAACGTAAGTAAAACGTCCAGCTTTAGCAATTTCCTTTACGTGCATGATATCAATCGAATAATCTTTATCTGCAAGAGAGAAAGTTACCATCTTAAAATCAACGATAGCGGCATTTTCTTTTTTTTCTTCAAGCTGTGCGGCAAGTTCTGTCGCAACTAAAGTCTCATTTTCTGCACTCATATAAAAACACCTCTATTACTGAACGTACTGAGCCTGTTCCTGAGCCTGTGCAAGAAGTTCCTGCTTTACACCAAGTTCAAGTAGCTGACTGACATCTATAATCAGCGAAACAGAACCATCACCAAGAATGGATGCTCCGGCAATTCCAGGAGAATTAGTGAACTGGTCTTTCAAAGGCTTAATTACAACATCCTCTTCGCCAATCAAGGCATCTACCATAACACCAATCTTCTTTTCCTGAGAACCAACAATTACAATATAACATTCATCAGTCTGAACAGACTCTTTAATACCGAACAGACGAGACAAACGTAATACACTGATTACTTCGTTTCGTACATTCATAATTTCGTAATTATCAATATGATTGATTTCCGAAATATTAATGCACTGACTTTCAATTACGTTTGCAATTGGAATTGAGTAAACCTCTTTTCCAACACGTACAAGCAAGCCCTGAATAATAGCAAGTGTGAGCGGAAGCTTGATAATAAAGGAAGTTCCCTTTCCCTTTGCAGAGTTAATGGAAATTGTTCCTTTAAGATTATTAATCATAGTTTTAACGACATCAAGACCAACACCACGACCTGAAATATTAGAAATCTTATCTGCCGTAGAGAAACCAGGCTGCATGATAAGATTGAAAGCATCCTGTTCTGTAATAGCCTTATCAGGATGAATAAGACCGCGTTCTACAGCCTTCTTTCGAACCTTTTCTACATCAATTCCGGCACCATCATCTTTAATCTCAATTACAATCTGGTTACCTTCATTTGAAGCTTTAAGAAGAATTGTACCTGTTTCGGGTTTTCCTGCAGCAACACGAACTTCTGGAGTTTCAATACCATGATCTACAGAATTGCGGACACAGTGCATGATTGGGTCGAGCAAGTCTTCTACTACTGACTTATCAAGTTCTGTGTCTTCACCTTCAATTACAAGGTCAATTTTCTTATTAAGGTCTCGCTGTAAATCACGGACTACACGAGGGAAACGGCTGAAAATCTGATTGATAGGAACCATTCGGATTTTCATTACGCCTTCCTGAAGGTCGCTTGCAATTGTTCCAAGGTTCTGTGTATAAGAACGGAACTTACCGGAAATTCCCTTTGCCTCAGATTCATACTCATCAAACATATTGCTGAGTGAGCCATATTCTTTAAGAATATTCTTGCGGATTTCTACAGAAGAAGCACCTTCCTTAATCTGCTCCATATAGTCTGGAAGCCGGTCGAAAAGGTTATGAAGTCTTTCCTTGTATTCTGCTTCAATTGACTGGAAACGAGAAAGTTCAGCTGCATTCTGCATTGCAAGCTGATTGAAGGAAGCCTTGTTGATTACTGCTTCAGAAACAAGGTTCAGAAGATTGTCGATACGGCGTGAATCTACACGTAAAATAGAGCCCTGCTGTGCATGAGCAGCGGCAGTATCCTTCTTTGGCTCAGCCTTCTTCTCTTCTTTTTTAGGTTCTGGTTTAAGAACATTATCATTAAGAATATCGCCAAGAAGTTCCTGCTGAGCAGCGGACATCTTTCCTGCAGGCACATCGTCTGAAGGAGTAATCGGAGCTGATGCTGCAGGTGTTGCAGGAGCAGCCTTTGGAGCCGAAGAGGCAGCAGAAACAGTCTTTGCAATTGCAGGATCTGCTTCAGTTCCAGTTGTATAATCTTCAAGAAGATGAGCATCTGTAATAAGTGTAACGTCACTCAAGAAAGCACAGTCTTCAATTTCAGCACCATCAGCTTCTGTTGCTACATAATAGAAAACATTCTCATAGAATTGATCTTCGTAAAGTGCATCAAAATCTGGAATAGTTTTTAATACATTTCCAACGTTCTTGAGAGCTGCAAATACCTGAATACCACCAACCGTATTCATAGGATTGCTTTCATCAAATTTAACTGCAATACACCAGAGTTTCTGATTTCCTTCGCATGTCTGTTTAAGTTCTGTAAAATCATCTTCTGAAATTGAAGGAAGTATTAATGCAGGAGCATTCTGAGCTGCAGGTGTTGCCGCAGGCTGAGGAGCAGGAGCTGGCTTTGGAGCAGCAGCCGGTTTAGAAGCTGTTTTTGCAGCCGCCTTGCCACCACTCTGAGGAATATAACCATGTAGTTTTTCAACAATAGCATCAATATTTTCTTCGTAAACACTTCCATTCTGTCTTGCTTCAAGCATTGCCTTAATTACATCTATGGAAGTAAGAAGAAGATCTACTACATCTTCGTCTACTTTGAGTCTGTCTGAACGAATCTCATCAAGCACATCTTCTACAATGTGTGTGAAGTGAGAAAGTTCCATCATTTCTACAGTTGCAGAACCACCTTTAAGTGTATGCGCGGCACGGAATATCTCATCAATCGCTTCGTGATTTGAAGGATCATTTTCAATAACGAGAATATTACTCTCCAGCTGTTCTACCTGCTGTTCTGCTTCTGCGAAGAAGTCTTTCAACAGTTCTTCGTTATTCGGGTCAAGATAATCACTCATATAGAACTATTATAACTCGAAAATAACATATTTCAAGAGAAAACTTATTTTTATGATAAATTTATTTTTATCTTGATTTTTGCGTTTTTTCTAATGTAACATATGTTTTATGCCGATATTGAAGCAGGAGTTTTATAATATGAAGACAAAATACTTTCTTTCTTTACTAGCAGCTTTTTTTATTTCTACGGGACTATTTGCTGCGACCTCGTTCAGTGGTTATGCAGGAGGTAAATTGAACTATGCTGCTAATCCTGAGAAAACAACTTTTGATCCTGAATTAAAACTCCAGGCTTTTTTTGCAGGGCAGTTTAATTTTTCACAAAATCTCTGGAGTCATCTGGAATTTTCTATTAATACAGGTAATTTATTAAGCGAATCAATTTTTCATGCTACCGATTCTAAATTTCAAATAGATGAACTTTCTTTAATTTTCCGCGGCAACATGTACACCAGCGCAAACTACTTCAGTGCCTTTATGGGAACTTACGATCCTATTGGTTCAGATGTTTTTCTTCAGAGATATTTTAACATCAAGCCTATCAGCTCAAAAATCACAGAAAGCTACCTTGGCCTTGCAGGTTCAATTTTATATCCTCATTTTGGAGTTGGTATATCAGACATCATAAAGCTCTATAATGAACCACTTGCATTCGGCGGCTACATTTACATAAACCATGAAGATGATGATTATTATGTTTTCAATTCAGATTTACGTTTTGCAACTGTACTCCGCTACCTTACACTTGACTTCGCAGCTGGAATCGGAGTTCCTCTTGCAGACAACTACCGTGGCGAAGATGTAATTATTGCTGTTGAAAAAGTTTACTGGCATGCAGGAACAACCATTCTTCTCGGAAATAATTTCACAAGTTCGCTTTTTATTCAGGCCGGAATTTACAACGCAAGTTTTACAAAAAAGCAGGACAGTTCTATAGTGTCTCCTAAAGAAATATACCTGCTCTTTGAACCAAGACTTCGTTTTGGAAACGGACATGTAAACATCAGTATCTTTAGTTTACCTCAGGCTACTGTAGATAAAATGCTCTTCATTGATGACACTCTTGGTGTAGACGTAAACTTCTATGGAGAAGCTTCAACTCTCGGCTCAAATCAGATAACTTATGGAAGCCATATCTGCGTTTCTTTTGCAGACAAATATTTTACCAGCATAACTGATTTTACAAACTTGACCAGCAACGGTTACAGCATTAACATAACTCCTTATATTACAACAACTTTCCTCTCAGGAGAACTCCACGTTCAGTCTACAATAAGACTTAATGAATTTATAACGGGGCATTCAGAACGAGGATTTTCCCTTGATATAGGATATAGAACAAAATTCTAAAGATTGATAAAATAATATCTAATACTTTTAGTTCTAAGGAATCAAAAATGAAAAACATTCAGAACAAATGGATCCGCGGTGCAATCCCGGCTCTTCTTCTCCATTGCAGTATCGGTACTGTATACTGCTGGTCTATCTTCAGTCAGGAAATTGCAGACTACATCGGCTTTTCTAAAGGTGCTGTAGAATGGGCATTCAGCTTTGCAATCTTCTTCCTTGGTATGTCAGCAGCCTTCCTTGGTGGTCTTGTAGAAAAAAATATTCACAAGTCATCTTTGATTGCGTCTATTACCTTTGCCCTTGGAATGGCTGGAACAGGCTTCTTTATCTGGTACGGAGGAGCACATCCACACAGTGTTCTTTCCCTTGTAGGAATCTACATCAGCTATGGTTTTATTATGGGTATAGGTCTGGGAACCGGTTATCTTTCTCCTGTAAAAACTCTTATGCTCTGGTTCAAAGATAAAAAAGGTCTTGCAACAGGTCTTGCAGTAGCAGGCTTTGGTGCAGCAAAAGCGATTGCTTCTCCTATCATGAGCCGCATGCTTACAGGTCTTGGTGAAGGCGGTGTTTTCAAGATGTTCTATATTCTTGCAGCCGTATATTTTGTAATGATGTTCATTGGTCATCTTATTCTTGCAAAACCTGAAGGATGGGTTGAACCTCAGACTAAATCTAAAGAAGAAGGAATTATTGCTACCCTTAAGACTGAACCTATTGCTTCTTATATCGGTATCTGGCTTATGTTCTATATCAACATCACTTGTGGTCTTGCAATCATTTCTCAGGAAAAAATGATTGTAAAATGTGTAGGACTTGGTGCTTTTGCAGGAATCATTTCTACAATTTCTGCTTTGTTCAATGCAGGTGGTCGTCTTGGTTTCTCTGCATGGGCAGACAAGCTTAAGGACCGCAACACAATCTATAAGCTTATCTTTACGCTTTCAATTGTTTCAACTGTAATTGTTTTGTGCACAAAAGGTATTGCAAATGGTGCTGGTAACACACTTCTGATAATCTTCGTTCTTGCTTTGATTTTCATTGTAAACGCAGGTTACGGTGGAGGATTCTCTAACGTTCCTACCCTTCTTTCTGATCATTACGGAATGGGTAATATTTCTGCTATTCATGGAATTACACTTTCTGCATGGGCATTTGCAGGTCTTACAGGAAACCAGATGGCTTCTTATATTGTAAAGCATACAGGTGAGTTTATTGATGTTCACGGAGTTCAGGCAAATCCAGCCGGATACCAGAACGTACTCATAGTAACAACAATTTTGTATGCTGTTGCAATGTGTCTCAGCTGCTTCCTTGTTCGCCCGATGTCTAAGAAATCCTAATCAAGTAAGATATAATTGGTAATCAGCATAAAGGATTTATCCGGCTGCTGAATACCAGTTACAAGAATTCTTACTTTTCTATAAGAGCCGTCTTTTTTTATGGCACGATAGTCATAAGAATACGGCTTTTTAAATTTCCCAAGAAAAGCCTTTACCATAACTGCCTTAAAACCAGGCCTGTCATGAGGATGAATTATATTCATGCCTTCCTTTTCTGTCCAGGAAAGAACTTCTTCTTCTGAATAACCAGAAATATCAAGAAAAGTTTGATTAACACGAAGTACGCGGGTTTTTACAGCACTAAGTATATTTTTAAAATCAACCTCGGTATGCATAAGACAAAGTCCAACCTGTGAATTATCCATAAGCATTGCAAGCTGACTATTAGACAATTCAAGTGTACTTTCAGAAATTTTTTCGTTGGTAATATCCTCAGCAAGGAGATAAAAGGAATGTTTTTGTCCGTTACGACTGATTTCCCAAATATGATTTTTTATCCAGAGTGGATTCTGCTTTATAAAAGTCCGTACTTCTACATTGCAAACTGCTTCTGCATTTTCATTCAAAGATTTTTTAACTGACTGAAGTAAAAGTTCTGTTGCAGCCTTACCTACAAGACTTCTAAGATTCTTTCTAACTTCAGAAAAAGAAAGTTCATTTAATTCAAAGAGTTTAAGATATTTTCTATTTGCACGAATAAGAATCAGATTTTCTGATTTCTCATCATATTCAAAAATTGCAGCCGGGCCTGTAAAATCTTCAAACATAAGGCTTTCAGAAGAATCTGGAGTTAGAAATTTCCGTACATCTATCTGGCCTGAAGTTCTTGGTCTTACAAGTGAAGCGTGTCTTGAAGAAGATGACAGGATTTGGACAAAGTCCTCTTCAGGCATTGGCTTTGCATACAAAAATCCCTGAAAAACATTAATTCCTATACTACGCAAAAAATCTGCCTGTTCCTGAGTTTCTACTCCTTCTGCAACTGTAATATATTCAAGCCCCTGAGCCATGCGTACAACATAATTTATGATTGTACCGCCACGATTCATACTGTCGTCACCGCGCATAAAGCCCATATCAAGTTTTAAAATATCAATAGGCATTTCTTTTAGAGAATTTAATGAAGAATAGCCGCTTCCAAAATCGTCCATTGCAATTAAAAATCCTAAGTCACGCAGTTTTTGAATTCGGAGATTCATCATCATCTGAGAATTAATAGATGCACTTTCGGTTATTTCAAAATGAATATACTTTTCTGGAATTTTGTATTTTTCTTTCAACCGCTTGATTATATAATAGAGCTTATCTGATTCAAGACTTATTCGTGAAATATTGATAGATACGGGAACTGGTTCAATTCCTGAATCCAGCCAGTTTCTTACAGAAGCAAATGCCTTTGTCCAGATTTTTTCATCCAGAATATGAATAAATCCATTTTTTTCTGCAATTGGTATGAAGACTGCAGGAGACATTATTGAACCGTCATCCTTAAGCCAGCGGCACAAAACTTCAGCACCAATTAAATCTCCGGTTGCTGCAGAATATTGCGGCTGGAACCAGAGTTTGAACTGATCATCATCCAAGGTCTGCTGCATCTGGGCTGTAACTGAAGCTTCAAGATGTGTATTTTCAATATTTTTTTCGGTGAAGGCAGTAAACGTATTTCTTACAGAAGAAATACTGTAATCCATACACAAAGAAGCCTGATCCATTGCTGTAGTGATTCCAACAGAAGCATTTGCAATACGAATTCCAAAGTGCATTGTAACAGGGAATGTGATATGAAGAGAGCCATTATCAAAAACTTTGCAGGATTGAAGTTTCTGAAGATTATCAACAGAATTCCCCATACAAAGTCCAAAAGAACCTCCCCCAAGTCTTGCTACAAGCCCCTTCTCTCCTACAATCTGTTTTAAGGTTGCAGCAATCTGTCTGAGCACATCAGTTCCTGTAGAATAACCGTAAAGATCATTAATAACCTTAAGTTTATTAACATCACCAACGGCAACAATATAAGTTTTATCCGGATTTTCGTTAAAAATTTGGTTTCCAGCCTGAACAAAAGCTGTTCGGTTTAACAGGCCGGTTTCTGTATCAGTATAATAACGTTTTGCCATAAGGTCATTCATATAATGAATGCAGTTTTCTTTACGACTGTAACCGTAGGCAATAGCACAGGCCATGTCTTTACAGGAATTATAACCGCAAGAACCACAGTTAATTGACTGTTTTTCCGGCGTATCTTTTAACATGTCTGCAAAAATCTCATCAAAGGCACTCTTAGGAATCTTAAATTTCTGACGAGAATAATCTGTATATTTGCGGGCAAAATCTTCCGGCCGGATATACTTAAATTGTGTACTTACATGTTTCCAGAATTTCTCCGGATTCTCTATGTCTTTATAAACTTCGTACGCATGCTGCCTTATACTAATTGCATTTGAAAACAAAAGTGAACTGTTGTAATCCTTAGCAGGAAGCCCAGGCCCACCGATACATCCATTTTTGCAGGCAGTAATTTCAGCAAAAAGAGGCTGATTTTCTTTATAACGGTCATCAAGAGACATATAAAGTGATTTTAAATTATCTCCACCAAACCCTTTTAGAGAAAGAATTGTTTCTGTATGAGAAAAGAAATAAGATATAATATCTGAAAACTCACCACCAACAGAAATAATAGCTCCAAAGCCGTTTCCTTTTAAATCCACCTCACTCTGATCTGTACACTCATCAAAATTATAATCCTTAAGTTCTTCCATAAGATGAGCAAATGTAACATTATACGCCAGAACGCCTCGTGTATTTTCACTGTCAACTTCATCTTTATTTGCAACACAAGTTCCAAGACAGGCGATTTTATTATCATCACCAAGATATTTATGTGCATAAATTGCAGTACAAACAGAAGGCGGTTGAATAGGTATCATCTTTTTTAAAAGAAATGGATGATATTTCTGCACTACAGTTACCATTGCAGGACAGGCATTGCTGATAAAACACCTGTCCTCCGCAGGTATTTTTTTTGCTTCCTTAAGATATTTTACTGTCAGATATGCACAAATCTCGCGGCCATATGAACCATCATAAATCTTTTCAACGCCTAGTTTTCGCAGACAACTAATGATACCTGAGGTCTTATCTCCGTAAACCGCATAAAAAGAAGGTTCAAGAATTACTGATATTTTTTCTCCGTTTTTTAAATCATTAATAAATTGTTTTGTATCATCACGAAAGTCTCTGGCATGATGAACACAAATATTTATACATCGGCCACAGTCGTTACACTTTCTGGAATCAATTTCCATGCGGACTTTGCCGTTTTTTATAACAGATACATTTGCTCCCATAAGAGAACAGTTTGAAATACACTTATTGCATCCGATGCAGTTTTCGTTTGTATAAATTATTCCGTTATTATATCTGCCCATAAACTGCCTCACTCAAAAACCAGAAGTATTAAGGTTTGATTCAAATGAATAAAATTTAACTGCTCCCCATATCCGGAAAGTCCAGCAAATTTTCCATAATTACGCAAAATATTCACAAACTCTCCGAAAATATTTTCTTTTTCAAATAATTTTGACCGTGAAAGACAGTTTATTGCAATTGTAAATGATGGTTTCTCAAAATCATTTTTGACACGATTTACAGTCTCATTCCAAACCCGTTTTACATCATCCGTCTCAAGCAGCAGCATTTTAGTATGATTATAAATTGTTGCAAAATAGGAAATTGAACCGTCTTCAAAAACTTCATCAGCCTCGGTAATGTAAATTTCACCGTCTGTAATACGGCCCATTGGATGCAGTTCAAGAGCAGACTTTAATTTTTCAGCGGGTACATTTAAGGCTCGTGATAAAATATCAGCAGCAACTTCTCCGTCATATTCCATTACAGTTCGTTCTTCACAATCTGCCTGAGTAGCAGTAAAACGGAACGAGGTAGGCTTAAAAATATTCTCACGGTAAAAACCGATTTTTCCTTCCAGATTATGAATAAATACAAAGGCACAGCTTTGTTTGTAGATATCTTTTCCAAAGGCAACAACAGTTTCCTTACGCTCAAGTGCACAACCGGCAGAACCACCTGCCACTTCAATACCTGTTCCTTCAAGAGCCTCTTCAAAGGTATCTAAAACAAGCTCCTCCCCTTTTCCAAAAGCCGTCATAAATTCCAGACAACAGGTATTTTCATAAGATGAAAGTTTATCCAGAGCCTCTTTTATATGAGCCTTATACATAGCAGGATGCCTGTCTATATCAAAAAGAAGACCACCTGAAACTTCAACTCCGTAATTAATTGCCATTACAGAAGCCCCGCAATGACTATAACCTTCTGAATTATAATTAACGTACGTTGAAGAACCTATAACAAGAGCATCCGGATATCTCAACTGAAGTTTCTGAGCAAAAAACCACAGCATATCAGTTTCTGAAAAAACAATAATAAGTTTAGGAGAGGTTTCATGGATATCTAACTGTGTCTGAATTTCAGAATATGCTTCTTCGTGAACAGAACTTGAAGTAAGAGCTACTACGCATCTTTCCACAAAACACCTCCTTATTTAAGATCGTTTATTTTCGCGGAAGAACAACATAAGAACTTTAAGCATAGCAGGCATATCAACAGGTTTTACAAGGTAAGCATTTACACCGCAGTTAAATGCACGTGTTTTTTCTTCTGGTAAAGCATCAGCCGTAACGGCAACAATTGGAATCTGTGCAACCCTCGAATCCTTAAAGTTTCTGATAATTTTTGTAGTTTCATAACCGTCCATAACAGGCATCTGCAAATCAAGAATAACAAGTTCGTATGTACCAGGTTCACTATCGCGAAGCTTTTCAATAGCAAATGAACCATCAATTGCTTCATCAACAATAAAACCTTCTTCGCGCAGAGCCTCAACAAGAATTTCACGGTTAAGCTGATTATCATCGACAACAAGAACATGGCGCCCTTTGAAGTCGTAAATAACGATATCCTCTTCTTCTTCGATTTCTGAAAGCGACGGAATTGAAAGCGGAATACTAACAGTAAACTCAGTGCCATTTCCAAGTTCACTTACAACAGTAATTTCACCACCAAGAATTTCCGTAAGCGATTTTGCAATTGTAAGACCAAGACCAGTTCCATCTGCTGCAACCGGAGAAGTTTTATCTCGTGCAAAAGGCTCAAAAACATGCTCCAGAAATTCCGGAGTCATACCACAGCCTTCATCTTTTATATGGAATTCATTAAGGATTACACTTTCATCATCTGTAGAAAGCTGAATAACCGATATTGTAATTTTTCCGCCTTCGTAAGAATACTTTACAGCATTACTTACAAGATTCAAAAGAATCTGATTTAAGCGGACATCATCACAGGAAAGGACATCTTCATCGAGCATACTGTAATCAAGTTCGATTTTGAGTTTTTTCTGCTCAACTTCATGCTGCATAATCTGGCATACATTATCAATTATAGAATGGATGCTGCACAGGTTTTCTTCTACTACAGAAGTACCGCTGTCTATTTTTGAAATATCAAGAACCTCGTTTATAAGATTCATCAGGTGACCGGACGCTCGTGTAATTTTTTCAAGACAGTCTTCCAGTTTTTCCTTATTATCGATATTCTTTTTTGCAAGTTCCGTAAAGCCTATAATAGAATCCATTGGAGTTCGGATATCGTGAGAAACATTTGAAATAAAGTTCTGTTTCTGTTTAATGGCATCATTTGCATTACGAATTGCCTTTGTAATTGTGTTTTTCTGTTTTTCGTACAGATAAGTCTGATATCTGAAAATTGAAGCAATTACAACAACAACAGCTATCATAGTTACGACCATGTCCGTCAATACCACCTTCAGACTGGACATTTTCATAATTACTTCAGGATGATAGTATGAATAAATTATAACCAGAATAAATTCAGTAATACTTATTACAAAAACAGCAATACAGCTTCTACCCTTTATTAACAGGAATGGAAATACAAAGCCCATAAGACACCACAAAGGCATACCGCTTTCGATTCCACCAGAAGTAATAAAAAGTGCCGGAAGAATAAGATTATTAAACAATATTGCGAAGCTTATAATTGCAATCTGCGAACGCTTCAGTTTATTGGCAACCCAATAAATAATTATGAACAGTATAAAACAGAGAAAAGAAAGTATCTGCGTAATAGTGTTCTGATGCATGACAACAGACATAAGACAGGCAAAGCCAACCCCAAGAATTCCCACAACGAGAATAATATTGAGAAGCCGGTGCTGAATGTCGTACTGTTCACCGAACAGACGCCTGAAAATTCTGTTATCTTTTAACATATCAAATGATTATATCATTATTTACACAGTTTTTAAAACAAAAATAATAGAGATCTATAAAAAATTCTTGCCGTGAACCAGGCTTTACCATATACTATGCTTATGCAGAATTCATTTTATAAAGAACGTATGTGTCCAGAAAACCCTAAATGGACACAGGCAAACAAACGCGAAATCCAAATATATGGGAGAAATAATGAAATTCGCTCGGATTTTGAGCGCGACTACACAAGAATTCTGCATTCACAGGCATATCGCCGCTTAAAGCACAAGACTCAGGTATTTTTTGCGCCGCATAATGATCATATTTGCACCAGAATGGAACACGTAATGCACGTTGCCTCTGTAGCCACAACCATTGCTAAGTATCTTGGATTAAACGAACAGCTTGCTGGCGCAATTGCCATGGGGCATGATATAGGACACGCCCCTTTCGGCCACCACGGAGAAGACTGTCTGAACAAGCTTCTTGAACAAAAAGAGGGGCATAATGCACCAAAAAAGTTCTGGCACGAACGAAACAGTCTTTTTTTTGCTGATTATATTGAAACTTTACCGGATCCTAACGGAGTTGAACAGCTGCTTAATTTGACCTATGCTGTAAGAGACGGCCTTATCTGTCACTGCGGAGAAATTGACCAGCAGGGCATAAAACCTCGTGAAGAAGCTATTGATTTATATTCCATAAAACGCCCGGGTTTCATCCAGCCGTATACCTGGGAAGGTTGTGTTGTTAAGATTGCTGATAAGATTGCTTACCTTGGGCGCGACATTGAGGATGCCCGTGCATACCACATTATTGATATGGCCGCTTACCGTGAACTGCGCGAAATCGTAGGTTCTACGCTTGGATTTGAACGCAAAGGGGCGCGGGCTCTCCGCAGCGGCAAAGCAGTAAACACGACAGTTTTAATCAATGATCTTATAGTTGATTTATGTGAACAGAGCAGCCCGGAAAAGGGACTTTGCTTTTCTGATGAATATTTTCGTTTTATTCTTGAGCTTAAAAAATTTAATTTTGCCAGAATCTACAAACACTGGCGGCTTGGAGAATTTGCAATTTATGCAGAAAATATCATAGGCACTCTTTTTCGTACTTTGCAGAAAACAAAGATTTATGCAGAAACGGGACGTGTTTCACAGGCTTTAAGATTCTACCCTAAACTCTGTACTACCTTTGAAGACTGGCTCATAAAATACACAACTTACCAGCCTTTTGTCACTGAACGCCACAGCTATGTAGACCGCAAGGCAATTTTAAAATACAATACCCAGCCGGTTTTTGATTTGCACGATAATGAGTCCTTTACAAAATGCGTAATTGAATTTATTTCAGGCATGACAGACCAGTTTGCAATTCAGGTCTATGAAGAAGTAATTACATTCTAAATGGACAGATTATACTATAACTGGGGTTTCCGTTCGTTTTAGTAATTCAACACACTCATGCGGTGGTAACGGACGACTGTACAAAAATCCCTGAATATAGTCTACACCGGCACGTTCAACAAGGTAATTCTGATTGTTAGTTTCTACTCCTTCTACAAGAATCTTAAAACCAACTCCCTTAAAAGTACTAACCAGATCAAAGAAAAGGCTCACACCTTTCTGCCCTTCTTCCATTGCAAGTACAAGAGAGCGATCCATTTTAATAGTAGAAAATGGCAAAGAAATAACATTTGTAAGATTAGAATATCCGGTACCAAAATCATCAAGATAAAATTTTACGCCAGCCCTTGAAAGCTCCATCATATGTTTCATTACCAAATCATAATTATCAATGAAAATACTTTCTGTAATTTCCATAATAATATTTGAAGGAGAAAGTGAGAACCGGTCAATTGTAGAAAGCACATTTTCAACTATTCTTGGATTCATCATCTGATATACAGAAAAGTTAATTGATACGGCATTCACAGTTTCTCTATTATCTGAAATAAATTTACAGACCTTTTCAAATGAGACAAAACCAAGCATTTCTATAAGGCCACGATTCTCTGCAACCTGAACGAATTCCTGAGGAGGAATATCTCCAAGTTCCGTATTTTTAAGGCGCGAAAGAGCTTCCATATATTCAAACTTTTTGTTCTGCAAAGAATAGATAGGTTGAAACCATACCTGAAACTGCTCACTTTCCAGTGTCAGTTCTCTCTTCAAGATTCTGTAAATATAGCGTTTTCTTTCACGGTCCACAAAAACTGATTCATCACAAATCTGAAGTTTTTTCAACTGTGAAGTCTTTGCCCGAACAAGAATTGTATTTATCAGATCCATCATAGAGTCATAATCATTTTCCCCTTTCGAAAACTCTATTGCGGCGGAGTATGACTCAATTGGAATTGGAATTATAGAATTAATATCTGAACAGAGTTTCTGGATATCAGCATTAATCTTTTTACTTTTCTGTTGTACATCATCCATACTGCGCCCTATCGCAGCCAGTCTGTTCATTGAAAGGATATATGCACTTCGAGGAAATGTCGTCATAAATATTTCACCCAGATGTAAATACATCTGTTTCAATTCTGAATTATCAAGACTCGACTGAATCATATTTATGTTTTCAATCGTCATTACATAAAGTACACCATTTTTCCTCAAATGAGACAGTCTCTTTCGCAAACGGCTTTCTGTCATAAGACCAGTTTGAATATTAACTTCCATTATATAAGACTGAATCGTCATATACGCAAAGAGCACAGATGTAAAGGAAGCAACACCTGTAAGCAAAAGCTTCGGAAAGAAGAATTGTATTGCAACAAAACAAAGTGATATAAACGGATATATTATAAATACCCAGAAAATGCGGCGGGCAAGAAATCTTCTCTGAATCAAAACTGTAATTACAATTGTGAGCCCATATAGTGCAGAAAGTATGTAGGTAATATTTTTAGCCGGACCACGTATATACCCTTCAGCTGGATCATAATAAAAAATCCATCCGGTCTTTATATTTATGAAAACTATGATAAAGTAGATGGTTTGGACTATACCTAATGCACCAATAACAATCTTTTTCTTTTTTTCGCTTTGAATTGCCATATCACAGGCATTACTTGTCATAAAAAAGGGACAAAACAGCAGCAGTGCAAAATAGATTGTTGTTATTACTGTACAATGTAAAATGGATTTATCAGCAAAGTTTGTAATATTATACGCTGATAAAATATTAAATAACGCGGAAAAAAATGTTGAAGCAGCGGCGTAAAGAAAATACCTTTGACGTTTGTCATAAAGTGCATAACTAATCAATGTGTTTACACAGATAAGAAACGCACCCCAGCAGGTAATGATTTCGCCAATTATGTAGTAATCAGAAACGCCGAATTCCATTACATATATGATATCATAATAATCCGGCGTATGCAAAATAAATAAAAAAAAGTATTACTGACTAAACTCTATGCATAGCACTAAATACTCTTTCGTTCATGATATTGATTTCTACCCCCATATCTTCAGCGAGAGCATTCATGTTTTTTCTGAGTTCTTCAATATCTATGTCAGCTGCAGTAAGGTCTACCATCATCATCATTACAAAGTTTCCAGAAAGGATTGTCTGTGTAATATCAGCGATGTTGATTTTGTGCTCTGAAAGGAACTGACTTACTTTTGCAATAATTCCAACTTTATCTGATCCTACAACTGTTATAATAGCGTTCATAATTTACTCCTTGTGGCAATTCCTTTTCCTAAAAATTATTTCCAAGTGTTGCGGCAATTACCGCTTTAATTGTATGCATACGGTTTTCAGCTTCGTCAAAAACTACCGACTGTTTGCTTTCGAAAACTTCGTCTGTTACTTCCATTGCGGTAAGTCCAAACTTCTCACCTATTTCCTTTCCGATTTTTGTATTGAGATCGTGGAAGGATGGCAGGTCATGCATAAAGATTGCTGTCGACTTTGCCTTCTTCATTACCTCTGCATTTACCTGATATGGCTTGAGGTCTGCAATGCGCTCTGCCCAGACTTCATCCGGCTCACCCATGCTAACCCATACATCAGTATAGATTATATCTGCATCTTTTGAGGCTTTTGAAACATCACTTTCCAAAGTTATTGAACCGCCGCTTTCTTTGTTCCATTTTGCACATTCTTCAACAAGTGCCTTATTCGGAAAATATTTTTCCGGTGCACAGAGTGTAAGATTCAGTCCAAGTTTTGAGCAGACAATGCAAAGGGAATTTCCTATGTTATAACGTGCATCTCCAAAGTATACGAGTTTTAAACCTTTAAGTTTTCCAAAATGTTCACGGATTGTAAGCATATCAGCAAGCATCTGTGTAGGATGATATTCATTTGTAAGACCATTCCATACAACTACACCAGAATACTTAGCAAGATCTTCTACAATAGTCTGCTCAAATCCACGATATTCGATTCCATCAAACATGCGTCCAAGAACGCGGGCTGTATCTGCAATGCTTTCTTTTTTTCCAATCTGACTTCCCTCTGCAAGGTAAGTTGTACAGATACCAAGATCATGTGCAGCAACTTCGAAGGCACAACGGGTACGGGTACTTGTTTTTTCAAAAATAAGTGCAATGTTTTTTCCTCGGTGGATATCTACCGGGATTCCCATCTTCTTCTTTTCCTTAAGATCAGCAGCCAGGTCAAGAAGTCCTGTAATTTCTTCAGGAGAAAAATCTTTTAGTGTTAAAAAATTGCGTCCTTTCAAGTCCATAAAGCACCTCGAACTATTTATAATGAAAGCATAATTATATCAGAAAGTTATAAAATAGACTAGTGTTACTTTATGTAGATACAAAAAAAATATTGTAAATTCAAACAACATAATTTACTTTATTTTTTAAGTAAAAAAAGTTATAATTTACTTATGGCACAGAAAAAGAAGATAAGATTATCTGATATAGCAGAAAAACTTAACATAAGTACTGTAACAGTTTCAAAAGCTCTTTCTGGTAAAGAAGGGGTGGGCGATGAACTTCGCAAACAGATTAAAGAAATTGCACAGACTATGGGCTATAAGATAAAAGGTTCAGGGATCGGTACTAATACAGCAAAGTCGACAGGCAATATAGGAATCTTAATTCCTTCAAGATTTTTCTCACCAAATGTGTCTTACTACTGGCACATTTTTAATGAACTGGCTTCTGAACTTTTAACTCATGGGTACTACAGTATTATGGAACTTCTTTCTGAAGAAGCAGAAGCTGCTGCTACCATTCCACGCATTATAAGTGATAAAAAAGTTGACGGGCTGATTATTCTTGGACAGACTAACGATCGTTATCTTGAAGAACTTAACAAAGCATATAATAATTTTATTCTCTTTGATTTTTATTCTACAAGACTACCCTTCGATAGTGTATCAAATGATAATTATCTATGCTCTTACATGATGACTGATTATGTGATTTCTCAAGGCCATAAAAAAATACGTTTTGTAGGAAACTTTGGAGCAACAACTTCGATTTCAGACCGATTTATGGGCTTTCAGAAAGCTATGCTTGAAAACAAACTTGCCTGTGCACCAGAAGAAATCATAAACGACAGAAATGAACACGGAACTATGATTCCAATAAAACTTCCTTCTGCAAAAAACATGCCTACAGCATTTATCTGCAACTGCGATGAAACTGCAGCGAACCTTATTCTTGCACTTGAAGAAAAAGGCTACAAGGTACCTGATGATATTTCGGTAACAGGTTTTGACAATTATCTTCCACAAAAGCAAACCTCGGTAGCACTTACCACCGTTTATATTAAACCAGAAGATTCTACCAGAGTCGCTGCCGGATTGATTATCAATAAAATCACAGGGCAACCATATACAAAAGGCCGCCATCTGGTAAGTGGCAGCCTTATTATAAGAAACTCTGTAAAAAAAATGTAATCGAATTATAAGGTTTTTATAAAATCAAATATTCGTTCCGCAGCTTTTTTGTGTGTAATAGGCCCCGGATGGCCTCTGGAACCTTTATCTTCCTCAGTTTTTTCAAGTTTTTCCATACTTTCGAGCTCTAAAGTATAGACATCTTTATCTTTCGATTCAGTTATATACTCTTTTACGCCTTTTATAATCAAAGAAGGTACAATATCTATTGAAATCATTCCCCAGGTCCAGATTATTTTTGCATGAGGATTATTTTTTCTAATTTCACCAAGGAAGCGTTTTACTTCAGCAACAATAGCCTTACCGGCGACACCGTCTACTCCCTTTCCATCATCCTGACTCTTGAAACCAGAATTATCATTAGTTCCAAGGTTCAAAATAACATATTCTGCCCCACCTCCATATGAGAGTGCATCACAAGTACCCATTGCCTGCTGCTGTTCTCCATTAAGAACGCCACAGACCTGATTATAGTAAAGAGGTATGGCAGAGGTTACATCGCCATCCCAGCCCCAGCATAAGCCCCAGCCACACTGACTGATAGTTGACCAGTCTGCATTCATTTTTTTTGCCAGCTGAGCAGCATAAGTTTTACTGGCACAGAACCACTGTGTAATCCAGTCCATCTCATCTGGCTTGCCTGCAAGGCCTTCTCCAGAAGTAATACTGTCACCTATAAATTCAATTTTACAGGCATGCGGCTGTAAATCACAAAACAAACCGTCATCATCAAGTCTGAGTGCTGAAATTTTTAACTCGTGCAAAACATCACCAGACATTGGCTGCGTATCTTTTATAATAGAAATCAGATTTTCTTTTTCCGGATTTATATTTCGGGCAAGGCAAATCCAGGTCGGTCGTTTTGGAGCAATAAAGCGAGAGGTCTGAAAACCGTTTACTTCTACTGCAATCCATATTTCATGCACATCATAATTACAGGAAATTTCTGCCCAGATTTCCCGTGCCTTTACATTTACTTCGAGGGTTGAACCAGCCCAAAAAAGTCTTACGGCATTATCTTTACAAATACCACCAGAAACATTACGGCCAAGCAGGCGTTTATTTTTTATTTCATTAATAGGATAATTTTTCATAAATGTAAGTATATATTATTTTTTTTCAAATCGCAAACTAAAAATTAATTTTTAACTTAATTTTACTTAATATAAATCACCTATTTAACTTAATTTTACTTGACAATTTAAGTAAGCAGATATAAATTACTATGTAGATAAGCTATAAAAAATTGCTTTCGCAATTTTATTAAACGCTTTTCTATTTATCAATGGCCACCTATCAGGCGGCCTTACTCAGGAGCATTTTATGGCAAAAATCATCAGTGGCGGAAACTTGCCAAACATTCCATGGCAGGATAAACCAAAAGACAGCTGGCAGCCTATCTGGCGCTACACAGAAAATCCGGTAATCGACCGTAACCCGTTCCCGGGCATGGCTCGCATTTTCAATTCAGCAGTAATTCCATGGGAAGGAAAGTTCAAGGGAGTTTTCCGCGCAGAAGCAACAATCGCACGTCCTTTCCTCTACCTCGGCGATTCAGACGACGGTATTCACTGGACCTTCCAGACAGAGCGCATTCATATGCATGACCCTGACGGAACTCCTCATGATCCATACTATGCTTATGACCCACGTGTCGTAAAAATTGATGACACTTATTATA
>CAMNBC010000023.1 GCA_946532115.1 uncultured Treponema sp. | reverse complement strand
ATTCTAATAGATTTTAGAATTTTTAAATAGTAGGTTCCTTAAGTTGATGATGTTGCGCAACGCCCCCTTATACTAGTTCTTCTTCTTTTCTAAAACTGCATCCATATAATAAACCCCAGAAATCACAATATCCGAATATTTAGTTCCCGGGTAATAATCAAGAATCTCAAGTTTAATATTATTTTTTGCCTTTGGGTCAATAGCTGCAGGTAAATGGACTACCTGAAAATTTCCAGTATCCTGTAATTCTGCTTCGAAACTCGTTTCATTATAAGAAATACGAACTCTCTTAGCTCTTGAATTCTGCTCATATAAATAGTCTTTGTCCGGATATACAAAGCCATTTACAAAAACAATATCACTAACAGGATAATATTCAGTAGTCGGATGCCTCCACCTTTCTGTAGAAAGATAGATTATCTTCGTATCATCTTTTTTTACAGCCCAAGGATTGCTGCCGAGGGAGAAGAAATTGAATTCTTCCGGTAAAAATCGTATTTCATTACCATTTTTATCTTGTTCAGTAATAAAAGATTCGGCTTTTATTACTGTGAATGGAAGAAGTTTTGAAGCATTGTATTCTGTATCCCTAAGACGTTCTTTATATGTCATTTCCCAGCAACTAAACGCAAAACCATTCGATAGATCTGCTTTTAATACAGTCATAAAATAGGTTCCTAGAACAATACAATCTAGTATAATGTAAGATCTGATATTGCCATCAAATAGATCAAAATATTTAGTATGTCTTAAGAGTCCACTAGTTGATTTACCATCAATTTTAATTAAGTTTTCAGAAATACAAATTGTAGAATACTCATCCGTATGAATATATGTATTTCCTAAATATTTTGGTGAAGCAAATATTTGATAAATTATCAAATTCACAAACAGAAATGCTATGTATCTTTTCATCAACGGTCTCTCCTTTCTGTATCAAATACAGTACCTTTTATACTAGTATTATCTTCAACACCCCATTCTCTTAATGTATCAAAGAAAAGTTTATTCTGTTCTTTTTGTAAAATAAAGCACTGTTTACTTAACAGAATCTTATATGTCTCTCCATTTTTATCTGGTATTTCATCCGAATGTAAAAGACCTCTGCCATCTGATAAGGCATCTTCTGTATAACCATTTTTGTCAACCACTCGTCCATCAATAGTTGTTGTCTCTGTTATGACACCAGCATCTCCTTCGGCTACACTAGTTTTTACATAAACTTTCAATTTAAAATTTGAAGTTCCTATTGTATCTTTAAAGGTATTTTCAACCGTATTCTTATCACTATCAGTAGACGGATAATTAGCCACAGTCTGTACATTTTCCAAAACAACATATTGTTTTGTCTCTTCATTATATAATAAGATAACATCTAATCCTACATTCTTCGGTTTATTTCTATCCCGTGAAATCTCATAACTCTTCTTATTTCTATATACAAATATTTTCACTTTATCATTAACTTCAAGCCCCCATGGGTCAACGAAGTTTACAGGATCTCCGTTACAATAAACAAACCAGTTGCTTCCATCGCGGATTGGATCAGAGGTTGTAAATCTTCCATGCTTTGGTAAATAGTCTCTATAGCCGTAATCGTAGAACTTTGTTCCCTGATCATATTGTTTACTCAAATATCCAAAATTCCCTGCCCCTTCAAGACTACCATGAACCAAAGAACCAAACGCATCATATGTCTTTACCGCAAAAGAAGTACCATAGCGATCTGACACACAAACTGCACTTCCCGACAAATCCGTAGAAAAGAAGTCAATTCCTTCGCTCGTGATTTGTATTGCAGGCTTATTATTATAACTAACTATCGTTCGTTCACCATAATAACGATTATTTACTTTTGTGTAAGCCTCATCACCAAGATAGTAATATCTGTTTCCATCGTCCATATTTTCATCATCAAGGTAACGGTATCGTCCACCCGCATAACGTCCATTTCTATCCCATTGGAAACCAGGCTCTCCAGTATCAATAAAAGTTCCATTATCTCGAACTGGGCTTTGTTTTAATACATCAAATGACAAACCATCATAGAAAGAACGCAAAGCTACAGCTTCATTATCATGAACAATAACTCGTCTGCCAGCAGCATCATAACCATAGTTTGTCCTGGCATAAGTTTTTTCTGTCTTATCAATTATTTCACTAAACACAAGCCTATTCTGTGCATTGTAAGCATACTTTGCAGTTTTCAGATTGCTTTCTTCCGAAAGGAGATTTCCATTTACATCGTAATTGTATTTAATATAGCTTTTTCCCCTTGAACCACTTGCAATGAGATAATTTTCTGCATTATACGTATATTCAATTTTTCCGTAATTATTTGTTTTACTTATACGATTTCCATTTTTATCATATAAAAAACTTTCTTTTACTAAAATATGAAGATTTGCAAGATTATAACCAAGTCCATACTGAATTGAATTTAAGAGTGGAATAAAAGCATTCCTTTCATCAGAAGAAAGATAACGATTTTCACCTATATAACCGTTTGTCGAAAGGCCGTTTTCTTCAGCTTCCAGTTTTAATTTCTGGCTTAATTCCTGAGAATAAGGATAATAAACTGCGGAGAGCTGACCTTTTTTATTGTATTCATATAAGGTTATTCTGCCCTGGTAATCAATTGTGGAGCTATGTTTTCCCTGATTGTTATAAACATAGCCTTCGCCCCATAATAATTCACCGCGCTCAGATTTATTGAATTTAACAACTATGCGACCAGCCTTATCATAGATAGTTTCTTGTTTTACTCCATTACCAAGAATTCTCAACACTTCCCGTCCGTTTTGATCATAAAACAATTTTATACCAGTTTTTTGTTTATTGTCAAAAATTTCTTTAATCTCATTGTTTTTACCATAGGTATAAGAAATTTTACGATTACCATTTTCAAGTAATACCCTGTTTCCTGAGGCATCATAATCAAAATGACATTCTTCGCCGGTGATTTCATCTTTTTGATATATCATATGGCCGCCTTTGTCATATTGATATAAAGTTTTTCCACTGGCATTCTTCATTTGAATTATATTTCCAATCGCATCATATTCATATTGATTTTCACTTCCATCTGCGAATCTGACAGTACGCTTTTTCTGGTCATTTGAATTAAAAATTGTTGATACACCACCATCAAAGCCTGCTTTAGCTGTTAATTGCCCTTCGGCATCATAAGTATAAATCTGTTCAAGGCCTGCACGATTCCGCTCATTTATCAGTCTTCCATAATTATCATAATTATAGAAATAATTATTTCCCATTCCATCTTTTACTGTAAAAATACGTCCATATTCACCATATGAATACGATTCTACAACTTCCCCGCCCCACATTACTTTTGTTACGCGTCCAGCTTTATCGTATTCATATGTTTTTTCGCAATCTGCACGATAACGTTCTTTTTCCAGAAGCCCAGTTTTTCCATAACTGGCTTCATAAACAATTCCGCATTCGTCTTTTACTTTTACAAGGTTTCCAAGATAGTCATATTTGTATTGAATCTCAGCTTCGTCTGGTAATATAACCTTATCAATTTTTCCAAGTACATTATAAAAATACGAAGTTTTGTTACCATAACCATCATATTTTTCTGTCAATTGATTCTGGAAATTAAAAACAAACGAACGTTCGTTATTATTCCCATCAATCTGTTTTATTACATTTCCAAAAGCGTTAAGCTTATATGTTGTAACATACTTTCCACCTACAGTTTTCCTTATCTCTCGTTCATCAGCAGAATACTCGTATTTTACACTAAATACACAATCTGTCTCATTCAAAGAGTTTCCAACAACCTGTTTTGTTATATGGTCCTCATCATCGTAAACATACCATACTTTTCTTTCCTCAGACTCTACGCTTAAAACCCTTCCTCTATTATCATAAGTATACCAGGTAGTTTTTCCATTTCGGTCAGTCGTGTAATTTATGCTTCCATCAGGATAATACTCAGTTCTACTTTTTACAGCTCCTTTTTCTCCAGCATAGTTTAATTTCCCGGAAGTATCATAACTGTATTCATATAATCCACCAAAAAGTGCCTGCTCAGAAACAAGTCGATTTCCTTTTGAATATATTTTTTGATATACATCTCCTTTTTCATCTGTTTTCTTTATAAGATTACCATAGACATCATATTCAAAAATATTCTTATTACCGTATCCATCAATAACAGCAGTTTTCTTTCCTCCCAAAGCCTGGATACTTGAATCATATTTTTTTATGAATACCTTATTACCTGCATTTTTTCCAAGATTTTTCAAAAATGATTTTGTAATATTCGATGTTAAGTCTGCAGTGTTTTCGTTAACCTTAAACTGTATGAGTTCACTTATTTGTCCTGCTTCATATTCATAAAGCCGAATCCAGCATTCGGCCCCATGTAAAATTTCTGCCTCAATTTTTCCTTCTGCGGAATAAAGGCAGCTTTTTACAAGATCTTCACTTTCCTGATTTCCTGCATAGATTCTAAGCGGTAAATGATGTTTATCATAAACAAAACGGATTTTTCGAATTTCTCCAGTTACAGAATCCTTTGAAATTATGTCCGTTGTATCTTTACGACCATTAGTCAGATACGTTGTTACAAGACCATTATAATCTTTCTGTTCTGTTTTTCCTTTTTCATAGGTGTATTCACACTGAAGTTTTCCCGCTTTTTTGACTTTTGTAATTCTTTTTCTAAAATCATATGAATACTCAGTTTTAACGCCGCCTGAACTTTCGGAACAAATATTATTAAACTCATCATATTTATATTCTGTAACAACAGGATTCTGTCCGTAAATAATGATTTTTTCAACAAGGCCATTGCTTTTTATGTTTTGTGAAGCTACCAGTTTTCCGCCTTTTTTATATTCCAGCAAATTTCCTTTTGCATCGCGAATATATTCTTCTATAATTCCATCTCTGTCTTTAAAAGAAGTTACCAGGCCATATTTATCATATTCCCATCTTTCATAAGAACCATCCTGATATTCAGCCTGAGTCTTATTATTATTTGCATCATAGATATAACGGATTACGAATCCATTTATTTCCCTTTTAGTTAAATTATCATAATTGTCATATTCATTTAAAATCACAGTACCATCAGGATGTATTTCTTTTACCGTTCGGTGTTTTTCATCATACCAGTAAGAAAATCGATTATTATCGTGATCAATATAATCCGTATGTCTGTTAGTCCTGTCATAAATAAAATGTTCTGCGTTACCTTCTTCATCTATTGTTGCAGTTGTTATAACATTGCCTTCTGAATCAATTTCTCCATATTCAAATACGACTTTGCTTCCATCACATCTTTTCAACGCACACATACGGTTGTTTTCATCATATTCCATTTCAACACTGTCGCCATCAGTATCTTTTACAGTAACCAGTTTGTTTGAACTATAACCATACAAAACACACTCATCTGCCGAACGAACGTTCGTTATTCTGCTAATAAAGTTTCCATTATAATCAACCTGTATTTTATCAAAATCAGAAGTCTCAATATAGTTTATTTTCTCATCACTTTTTCTGTTTACAGATATCCAGTTTCCGTTTCTATCGGTAATTCTAATGACAAAACCTTTTTCATCAAAAGTTTTGATAAAACCATCATACTGAACAAGTTCATAACCATTAACTGTTGCATGAATTTCAAGATACCTTTTTTCATCTAAGGCTTTCCATGTACCATTATTATTTTCATCCTTAAAGATATGAGGATAGCCATCTTCATCAATATAAGTTATATTTTCCAGACCAATTTCTTCATACCACAAAGGCATACCTGGAAACATTGCATATTTATTTTTTCGTTTGCACGACATCGAAAGCTCATATATTGGTGAATAATTTTCTATATTTCTGAGACTATTTTCATATTCATTCTTATATCTTTGTAAACGCCCCAGATGAATAATAATATCCGTAACAGAAGCCTGTAACATATGGATTTTTTCATTTAATTTATCTACCAATTTTTCTGTTTTGAGTTTTACACTTTTTATTTCTTCAAGAGCTTCATAGCCTTGTGCCGAAACAATCAGAGCCTCAGTCTGTTTCAAGAGTTCCTGGGCTGCAGACAACTTTTCCTGCAACAGCCTTATTTTATTATTATAAATGTCTTGTGCAGAATAAAAGTCATTTACTTCATAATCATTTGCAAGCTGTACTTCATATTCATGTATCAATGATATTATTTGATTTGAGCAATCTATTAAATTTTGCTGTTGAATTTCTGGATTTATATCTGTTCCAAGGATTATTCTCTCATCGAGATTTGTGAACCATCCGTAGCCGAAACTTGAAGTTATGTCTCCAGACGAAATGTATCTTCGCTTTACTGAGAATTCTATCGAGCCGCATAAATTGAAATCAGTTTCATTCTGTTCATAAGAGCCTTCAGTAATTTTTACAGGATCACCACTTTTCTTAGAATTTGATGTCTGTTTTTTAGTCTTATTTTTTTCTTTATTTTCAGGAAGTTTTTGAGTCATTGATTTCTTTTTTTCAGTAACTGTTTCTTGTATTTCATTAAGTTTTTCATTCTTTCCCTCTGGAAGAGGATCTGCTGGAGGAGGATCGCTGACAGTATCTGATGAATCACTTACCTCATCTACCTTAGTTTCTATTTTTTCATTTTCAACAATCAGGGCATCATTTTGACGTTTATGTTCACGTTTTTCAATTATTTTTACCGCGACCTGCTGCTGCTCTAAGTTTCCTTTTTCTGATATTTCCTGTAACTGACTGTCAGTCATTGCTTCCGTAGGATCCGGATATACAGGTGCAGGTGGTACTTCCGGTTCTGGAGGTGTTTCAGGTTCTGTATTTTCCGTTTGTTCCTTAGATTCAGAAGTTTCTGACGCAGCATTTGTTGGCATATCTGTCATATCTGTCGTATCAGTATTATCTTTCTGATCATCAATTTCAGTATTAACAAAAGTCGGCGGTATCTGTATGGTGGGAGTACTAGGTCCTGACTGAGTCGAAGGACCAGACTGAGTACTTGGCCCAGACTGGTTTGAAGGTCCAGTTTGAATAGTTATAGAAGGACTGGTATTACTGCTGGACGAAGTACTTTGTGAACTTGTACTGGATTGAATACTGGTACTGTTAGGACCTGTATAATAAAATGCATGAACCTTATTCGGGCTAAGCATAAATGCAATTAATATAAAAAATACTAACTTAATTTTTATTTCCTTTATTAACATAATCTCCTCCTGCTTTTACTAACTAACGTTAGTTAATTATAAACTTGCATAAAATAACTTATCTAACAAACTTTCCGACTCTCCGTTTTTTGTTGGAACCCATCCCTGACTTTCTTTTATGAACATACACTGATCTGTATTATCAACATCTTTTATATAATCTATTGAATGTGTAACGGCCGTTGTGCCTGCACTTGTTTTTGGAATAAAATGAATTCCTATTTCCGCATTAGAAGAATTTGAAGTTTTAGCTGCTGAATTAACAGTCTTCTGGATTTTTTTTGCAGCAGTTGAAAGACTGCTATCAGAGTTACTTTTAAATACATCAGCCATTGAATAGATATCTAAATACATATCACACGGATACTGGGTATAACTATAGGACTTTACAGTAAGAAGCTTTGAATAAACAGAATTTCTGGAAGAACTGTTTTTTACAGTAGATGCGAGAGCCTTTGAAAACTCTTCAATATCATTCATCAAGGAATATAACTTCTGATTATTAAAGACAGTAATATTTACAAGAGAATTTTCGGCCATTGCATCAGCAATTTCCTTTGAAGAAAAATAACTGTCAGATATATCTTCAAGCAAAGTTTTATAATCCCATCCACCCGACGGAGTTATACCCGGACTAGCCACAGTGTATTCAGCATGATTTTTCAATTCGTATACATTTTCAAAAACACCGCCAAAGCAGGTATCAAACCCAATTACTGCAAGCCCCTGATTCCGTAAGGCTCTTCCCATATCGTGAACAGACATATAAGAACCAGTTCTGTCATCAATTGCGGCAGCCCTTAAATTTGAAGAAGATATACCAGTTATATTTCCGGCAGAATATCTCCAGCCGGTACCATGCCCCCAGATTATTAATGCATATTTTTCTGATTCGTAATTATTTCGTGCGAAGTTCAGTAAATTCCAGAGAACACTCGGATTCCCCATATCAAGTTCTGTTTCTATTTTGTTTGTTATACCCAGAGGTGGACATGATAACCTTTTTGAAACAATTATATTACTGTCTGTATCATCATGTGCAAGTTCAAAAAGCCGGGTATCAGTCCAGTCACCGTTTGTTTCATCAAAACCTTCAGATCTGTCAAGCAGCACAAGAACATTCATTTTACTGAAATCTGCATGTTCCATTGCCTTTAAATTTTGAATCGCATAACTTTCAAGATCATTATCAGCAGCCATATAAACCACAAGAGTTAATTTAGGTGGTTCTGGCATTTCCTGCATCGGTTCAGGTGGTAATTCTGGTTCCTTTTCTGGTTCAGGTTCCAGTGGTGGTTCTGGCTCAGACGCCTGTTCAGGTTTCTGTTCAGACTCCTGACCGTTTTCTGGTTGATTTTCAAGTTCGTTTTCCTGTTCACTTACATTCTGCAGCTCATCATCAGTTTCCTGAGGAATATCATTTTCTGGATTTTGAGTCTCTGAATTCTCATTTTCTCCATTTTCAACTAACGAAGGATTTTCTTCTTCGCCGCCACTTTCAGTTTCCGAACTTCCAGTAACAGAATCAGAATCTGTTTCTGCAACGTCTTTTTTGTTTTCTTCAGACGAATCCTCTTCACTATTCTTTTGATCAGTTTCTAAAGTTTTTTCAGTTTCTTCCGGCAGTTCATCAACTGATTTTTCTGTTTCAGCTTTATTTTCAACTTCCTTTGTTGTTTCTACAAATCGAAGCCTTTCAACAGACATAGTACAACCAATGAATATTGCAGTAAAAACAGAAGCAATAATTATGTTTAATCTTAATCGAGTAAAATTTTTCATTCGCACCTCACATAAAAGCAACTAAACCATACGGGTCTTCCCATACAGAACCATCAGTGTAAAGAATCCTGCTCACATACAGATAATCAATTTCAAGTAAAGACTGAGGCATAACGGCCATATACGAATCAAGACTCAAACAATTCTGAAATTCACCTCCCGGTTCAACTTCTTTTTCAATAATAAAGTCCAGTCGATTCTGACAGCCTGATGCAGGTTCACCATCTGAATCAAAAAGATAGAATACAATTTCAAATTCCTTTACAGTCAAATCAGAAGTATTACAGAATAAGATATCTGCTCCACACACTTTATATTCGACAGCCTCTTCTTCCATCACAAAATCTGCTGAAACAAAATACGGTTTCTTTTCGTATGGAAAAAGATGACAGCCGAAAAACATCATCAGACCAATAAAACTAAATCCTTTTATAAAATTATTTTTCATTAATTAAATCCTCCAGTAAATCAGCATATTTTGAATAATCCACATCTTCAGTTTTTCCTATTTTTCGAATGGCTGCGGTTATCTTCCTTTTTTCTCTGGCTTTTTCTGTCAGAAAAAAACGATATGTCAGCACAACAGCTTCCTGTGGGGTCCTCTTGTCATAAAAAAGTTTATCCAGCAATTCCTCTGCTTTCTTTGTTTCACCACGAACCATCAGCTGCTCCACACTCTTAAATGCACCATCAATAGATTCAACCTGACAGCAGAAAATTTTACTTCGGTCAAAAAAAAGAAATTGTGTATTTTCAAGTTTTACAAAATTCTTTTTTATCCCAGAAATCTTATACTCACCGGAGGTCGCTCCATGAATTGAAAACATTCCATTTTCATCTGTTAACGCAGTGCTTGTTTCCAGATCACTTTTGCAGTAAATTATAAAATCTTTTACAGGTGCATTGTTTTCATCAACGATCAGACCACATAAATCAGCTTCACCTTTGAATTTTGGAATAGTTTTGCATGACACAAGGAAAAACAGCACTAATAAAAGTAGTATTAATTTTCTTCTATCAATCACTTTTTCTTTTCCTCCGAAACTTTCAGAATTTTACCTTCACTGCTTTTATAAAAACTGATGATTTTTCCATCGGAACTTTTTATTTCACCAATTTTCAATGCCCCAGATTTTTCAACCAGTTCGTTTTTTTTAATATCAGATTTTTTTTCTGAACTCCGTTTTGCAGGAACAAAAATTTTCTTCTGGTCACCGAACAGATTCACATTTTCTGCAAGCATCTCCAAAACTAAAACTGAATTAATTCCCCCAATATCAGCCGTTAGTTCACCTGCAGTCATCTCATACAGGTCTTCACCAGACTCCCTTATTTCTACAAATGAAATCTGTTTTTCAAATTCTCTGAAACAGCAGGCTAAAGCAGACAAGGCACTTTGCATTACATTCTTTTTACAGGAAAAACAGATACTGTATGGAATAAGTTTTTCTTCCCTGATTACCGCCGAATTTTTAATAAGCTCTTCTCTAAGTTTCTGATAGAAGCCTTGTCTTTCAATTACCTCATGTTTACCTGCATAAACAATTTTTTTCTGAATACCAGAAATCTGAATGACAGGTATTTCTTTTTCATAATTCACAGAACTCATATTCACACAGGTAAGCTGTTCCGGAAAAACACCTTTTACCTTTGCTTCAAGTATTTCTTCAAAACCTTCAAGCTTCCATTTAAAACTCAAGATTCTTCCTTCTGCAGCTTTAATCTCATAGAAGAACTTTTCACTAATTCCCGGTGAATTGGAAAGAACAGCTGATTCATCAGAAATTGCCGGTTCTACAGTTTCATTCTCAGAAGCTTCAGCTAAATCATCTGTAAGAATATTTGTCTTTTCTTTAATGTCATGTTCGATTTTATATACACACCCAATAGCAGAGAACAATACAACAAAAGCCAGCGCAATAAATCCCACAGTTGAAAGAGTTTTCATTTTTTCAGCAATAAAAAACCTGTGGTTATTATTACTTTCTGCAAGAAATCCGGTTCCAGATGTCTTATTAATTAAGCTCCCGGATAAAGGCCGTTTTGCCTCATATTCTGCAAGAGTATATTTATGAATAACCATTATATCTGACAGTGCTCCTTTTTTTGAAAAACCTTTGATAGTAGAATCAAAGCAAAACTCATCAGAAAAGCAGGGGTGCATTTTTTCAAGCTCTGAATAAATGAAACGTTGTTTTTTTCTGCCAAACAAAAATCTGTAAGGGAGTACTAACTGATATTTTTCATAATCTGCTCTTTTTATGAAAACATTGTTCTTAATCTCAACATTATTCTTATTCATCTTTACTCCTGCAATAAACCTTTCCTTCACATGAGCTTCCTGCCCAGACTCCGTAAATCACTTTTCTATCAGCTGACAGATAATCCCATTCAATACTGTCTAACTGCCATAAACTTCTGCAAACAGTTTTCCATTCATCAAGTGAAGAAAAACCATTTCCTTCGCAGGTTTTATAAAAGCTTTCCGAAATAAAAGACAACGCCGCAGTCCTGTGTCGTAATTCTTCAATACGACAATCCATTTTTTTAATAGAAGAATATGCTCCACCGGATACAGTTGAAAAAACACATAAAATAACAGAGACAATTATTACATCCGAAAACTTCATAATTTATTCCTTTAATGGCAGCTTTTCAGTTTCCTGAAGATTTCTTTCGTTAATAACAGATACTGTTCTCTCAAGTTTTTTTTCATAATAATTAATTGTACTTCGTCTTTTGGAAAGCATTGCACTAAGCAGCATTGAGATGCTCATACAACAGATTATCAATGCCACCGCAAGATTCTTACTTCCAGGAATAGATGTCACACGAGTCTCCTTTTCCGCCTTCTTTTTTGTCTGCACCGTATGAGATAAGTACATAGGGCAGACCCTCAGGTATCTCTGGCGGCAAAGCGGAACTTTCAGCGCTGAGATACTCAAAATCGGTTCCCCACGGATCATTGCCGGGCTCACGGTCAAGGTATGGTCCGTTCCAATCTTGTGGTACCGGATAGAGAATTGGTTTTTCCCATAAAGCGCGGAGTCCCTGCTCTGTTGTTGGAAAACGTCCGCAGTCGATGAAATAGGTTTGTAACGCAGTACTGAATTGTTCAATTTGCGTCTTCGCAGCCGTCTTCCTCGCAGAAGCAATAACTTTAGATGCCGACAAAACACTTCCCGCTGTAAGTACAGCTCCGATTGCAATAACTGCGATCGTTTCCACATAGGTAAAACCATCCGCTGTCTTTTGAATACATTTTGGTAAACTCTTAGATCCATGAAAAAGCCTCCTTAATCTTTCATTCATAGATTTCCTCCCTATTAAATAGTTTTATATCCAGCTGATGTCATTGATGAGCGGCATAAAAAACGTCATCAAAATCATCAGAATGAATCCACCAGCCATCGTGATGAAAACGGGTTCTACAAGAGAAAGACAGATTGACCTCCGCTTTTCATTTTGAGCCTCAAGATTTGCAGAGATTCTTGAAAAAAGATCCAGCTGACTTCCACCTGTATCCGCATAATAAAAAATTTCTGAGAATCTTCTGCTGGACCTGCAGTCAAAGGCAGATCGCAAATCCATACCATAAGTTAGTTTGATTCGCGCATTTTCAAAAAGTCGTCCAATAGAACCAGAAGGTCCAGCTACCTGAACTGCACAGCCGACAGCTTCAGAAAGATCAATTCCATTTTTTAAAAGAAAATCAACAGCCGTAAATGCCTCACAAAGTTTGTCATCAACAAGCATTCTGAAAATCAAAAAATACATAAAAGCGCAGAGACAAAGAAAAATGACAACATATTTAGTGAGCGATAAAAAATCAGCAGTATTTGTGTAAACTCCAACAAACACGCTTGCAGCAATAGAAAGCAAAATGACAAAGGCAGGGTATATTGAAGCCTCAACAAGTTTTTTTCTTTCTTCTTTTTTTCGTTTTAGTTTTTGGCGAAGATATGAAACCGTAGATTTTAAATCTCCATTTTTTTCTGCCAGAAGAATAAATGAAATATAAACATCGTCAAACTTAATCTCCGAACAGGTTTTTAGCGCATTTGAAAAAAGACAGCCACCTTCCAAAGATGAATAGATTAAAAAAGCAGCACGTTTTACTGCATCACGTTTTGGTTTTCTGCTGATAATCAGCATGCTCTGAGTAAGAGAAAGATTCTGCTGAACAAATAACTCATACAGCGCGTCCGTGAATTCTTTTTGCATTTTTACCTCCGTTAAAATATGGAAGCCTGCGTGCATCAAGTGCATTATCATGTGTAAGGCTCTCATCACCGTTCGTTTTCTCATCAACATCAGTTTTCTCAACAACACCCGGGTTCTCCCCAGCTTCCGCTGACCTCTTATCAGAAAGTTCCCTCATCGTCTCCTGCAGAATATCCGAGTAATTTGTAAAATGTTCAAAACAGGCATCAAAATCCTCTTCAGACTTAGCCTTTAGACAGCGCGTGGAAAAAGACAATTTTGGTACCGCAATATCTGCATACAGCTGATTTTTGGAGCGGAGGAAATTAAGTTCCTGAGAAATTACAGCGCGAAGAACGGGACAAAACATTTTTCTTTCAAGGCCAAGATTTTCCAGTCGCAGCACAGCCTCGCCAGAACTCCCGGCATGAAGCGTTGCAAAAACAAGATGACCAGTGAGAGCCGCACGCAATGCGGCTGCCGCACTCTGTTCATCGCGAATCTCACCAATCATAATTATGTCCGGATCCTGACGAAAAAGATGTTTAAGCGCCTCTGTAAAACCATTTTGTTCATCTACCTTTATCTGCGTTACACCTGGAATGACATATTCCGGTGGATCTTCAAGGCTCAGTATTTTTAGAGAATCACCGCTTCTTTTTTCTATATTCACAAGGAGAGATGCAACTGTCGTAGATTTTCCAGAACCGGTAGGACCGCAGACAAGAATCAGTCCGTTAGGATTTTGAATAATTGATTCAAGGTGCTCAAGCTGCATAAGATTATAACCAAGGTGGTCTAACTCAAGAGGAATTCGTTCCGTATCCAGAAGTCTTATTACAACCGATTCTTCTCCCACATATTTTTGTCCAACAACAGACATAGTTGAAACCCTTAAGAAAAAAGGATTTTGATTTCCATACACAAAATGCCCATCCTGACAACGACGCTTTTCAATCACATTCATTCCGGCAAGCAGTTTAATTCGCTGTATCAACTCGGCAGTCTTTTCACTCTGAATTTCCATTAACTTTTCCAGTTGCCCGTTTATTCGCAGCCGCACCAAATTCTGCTCAATATGAATATCCGTGGCGTTGCGTACCCTCGCTTCATTCAAAATACTGTCCAGCAAAAGCACAGCTGCAGCTTCCCTCTGAGACTTTTCAGCCTCACGCGCACTCCCCGTAGAAGCCACTTCACCGAATTCAGCTTCATACCTGCCATCAGTACGCTTTTCAGCATTCCCTTCGGTACTGTAAAGTCTGGAAACCAGTTTTCGAAGTTCACTTCTATTGCCTGAAATAAAATCTACAGCAGGAAGCCTTCTATAAATCTCAGGACAGTCTCTAATTTTCCTTATCATTCCCAGATGATTTTCAAAAGCCCTTTTTAATCGTGTCTTTAAAATCTCATTCTGCTCATTCTCAATCAAAAACCGTATGCTGGTTCCGTTCTGTTCAAGTACGGCAACCCCGTTATAAAGACAGTAAGCCGGTGTCAAATTAAACTCAAATCTGCTGTTCATTCTCACAACTCCCAAAGACTTCAATTATTCTTTCCATATTTTCTTGAGCCCATTCAAAGTCATATTTTTTTTCATAAATACTCACAGAAATATCTTCAACATGTGGCACAAGATAAATCACCATCTGCATATTCTCTTTTGTCTTTTCCCTGGATTTAAATAGATTTCCAAAAAGCGGAATCTTAGAGAGCAACGGAGTCCGTTTTTCCTGTTCCGTTTCCGCAGTCTGAACGAGTCCACTCAAAACAACAGGCTCACC
The DNA here is from genome assembly GCA_946532115.1 of uncultured Treponema sp. GTDB lineage: Bacteria > Spirochaetota > Spirochaetia > Treponematales > Treponemataceae > Treponema_D. Next base: position 6,538 of record CAMNBC010000023.1, on the reverse strand, counting down.
GCTTTTACCACACACTTCAGTTGTCACAAGTTTTTCACTGGTTGGCGGCGGATTTCCTGTAGAAGCTGAAGTATCATTTCCCCTGCGTGAAACAGAAGCCGTCACCTTGCTTGTAATCATTCCATCTCCACTCACCCACCCCACAACATCAATTTTTATTCCGGATGCAATTTCACGGGTAACACCCGAATAAATCGGAGTTCCTGTCTGTGGATCTACATTGTTATCGCGGTAACGAAATGTATTTGTATTTTGAAAATGAATTTCACGACCTGAAACACCATGTAAAGTAGTATCTGCATAAACTCTGGTCTTACTCTCTTCAATCGATGCCTGGAGTTCGGCGGCAAATGTCAGTCCAAAGGAAGTAACTACATTCAGGTTAAACCCCATCACTGACCCCAGTACCGCAGATATGCCATTTCTATCGCCTATACCAAGCCGCTTAGCACCAAAAGAAGATGACCAGTTATTCTGTGTAGTTTCATCATATTGCAGAATTAACAGATCATAGCTAATTCTTTTTACAGGCCGGTCACAGACTTCAAGCTGTTCACATAAATTATTGTAAGCAGCTTCAGTTCCCTTAAAATAAAGCTGTGCCGAATCATCCGCCATAAAAAGAGCAGACCGTTCAACAGATGGCGGAAGATGTTCCAGAAACTCAGTGGGTTTCAAATATTTTAGATTCACGACATAAACATCTTTTTTCAAATCTGCCTCAGAAATAAGAGTTTCTATTACATAAGCTTCACCTGCACTTGCAAAACACAAAAATGAAAATTCATCCGGCAAGGCAATAAGTTCCAGCTTACCGATTCGCTTAAAAATGAAGGAAAAAAAATCCTGAGACTTTGTAAACTGCAGAGTATATTTACGCCAGCTTCGTTTTCCGCTCACAAGTTCCATACGGGCCCCCGGATTAGAAAAGATGTAGTAGATGCCGTTCTCAGCTACAAAATCATACCCGCACTGTGCACATAAAAGCCTCAAAGTATCTTCAAAATCAACACCATAAAAACAAGACCTCTGAATCTTTACATCTGCATCAGACAACAGGCAAAAACTTTTTTTGCAAGGAGTTTTATCAGACAAATCTGCAAAATCGGAGGACATGTTCTGCTCTGTATCAGAAACAGAAAACAACTGATTCAAAACAACCGAAAACCTGCAGTCCTCTACATCCACACAAAAAAAACCGTCGCCGACTCTTTCGATTTTTGCCATTCCAGAAAAACTTTCCGTGCGACGCACCTCATTGTTTTTCACAAAATGATATCCCGAAGAATTCTTTTCAACGCTATAACTACCAAAACGTTTTGCAAGACTCTCCAACAGGACATTTTCTCCAACACCCTTAAAATGAACCGAAATCTTCTGAGCCGGTAATGTCTCAAACGTCACAACGTGATCCATCACCTCCGAAAGTTTTTCAACAATCTGCACCGGCAGTAAATCATAAGCCTCAAGAAAAAAACACCCGTTTTCTTCGGCTACAAAAACCCTGCTCACAGTCCAGACATTTCCATCCTTTCGTACAAAAAGCCTGTTACTCTTCAAAAAAGCTTCAAAAGCAGTCTCAAAATCATTGCCCGCAAATTTCAAATCGCCCTTACCACTGACAGTGTCATCGGGAACAATAGAAATCCCAGTATCAACAGATACCGCAAACAAAATGTCCTTGAGCTCACAGTCCGAAAAATCCCAGCTGTAACCGGCAGTCTGCGCCACCGCAAAATGACAGACTACAAAAGTCACGCAGGTCATCATCAGCCCCTTTTTAATACGATTCCAAAAACTAACAAACTTTTGTCTCAAGATAATTTTTCCTCCACCTATAGATTAGGTTTCGCAAGCAGTTTTCGGACAATTTTTCGCAAAAAAATTTAAAAAAAATGCAAAAAAATCATATTTTTTTCATAAACTTAAAAAATCTGAGAGGCTTCGCTACAGCGTGTACGAAAAAACGCTTCACGTTTTTTTGTAAGAATCCTGCGGTTTTCGTTCCGAAAATCCTCGGATTCTTTTTGTGGCTAATCGCCAAAGACGTTCAGAAGTTTTTTCGTACCCGCTTACGCGCAGCCTCTCAGATTTTTTCATCCTCCGTTTTTTAATTTTCTCAGGTTGTAAATAATTTAAGAATGTATTAAAATATAAAAATCAGTTTGATAAATTGATTTTTTACACAGGAGGCAGAAAAAAATGGACAGCAGTTCGAGTTATCCCATACGTTCATTAATCAGAAATCCACGCCTCCTGACACCGCAGTTCTAAGATATCCCGCGCACACAGTCATCGAGGCCTCACAACAAAATGTATTAGAGGTTCAAAATGATTACATACTGGCAGCAGATTGACGGTCAGTTTACCAAGACCAAAAAAGATGATATAGACTCAAAACTTCCACTCTGGGTAGATGCACGCAATGTTACCCGTGACGAATCAACTTTTTTGCAGGAAGAATATCAGATAGAACAAGACCACATCCTCGATATTCTCGACCCGGATGAACTTTCACGAATCGAAGACGGTGATTCCGGCTACATTCTTACAATTGTCCGCGTTCCGTTCTACGACCCTTCTGCAGAAACTCCGTATTTTACAGGGCCAGTCGGCATTCTTATCAAAGGAAAAACAATCATCACCATCTGCTGGACAGACTGCGAAGTGCTCAAAGACTTTGGAGCGAACCGTGTACGAAATGTCCGCCTGAATGACTTTCCATCATTCATCGTGCATATCATAAACCGGGCAAACTTAAACTTTCTTCGTTACCTTAAGGAAATCAATAGACGTTCTACAAGCATACAGAACGAAATGCGCCTCGAAGTAGAAAACAAAGAAATTATCTTAATGCTCGGTTTGGAAAAATCTCTGGTTTACTTTACAACTTCTCTTAAGAGCAACTCACTGCTCCTTATGAAGATGAAAAGTACCCGCCTTATTAAGTTTGATGAAGATGACCTTGATTTTGTTGAAGGAGTAACAATCGATAATCGTCAGGCTATTGAAATGGCCGACACATATGCAAACATTCTTTTTGGCGTAATGGATGCCTACTCTTCAATTATTTCAAACAACCTTAACGTCGTAATGAAAAAGCTTGCTATCATCAACCTGGTAATGATGGCTCCAACCTTTGTAACAAGCTTCTTTGGAATGAACTTTAAGCTGCCGTTCGATGACCTTCCGGGCTACATTCCGGTAATCATCGCAACAGTAATCTGCCTTGTTTCGGTATTCCTCTGCAGCTGGATGCTCAACTTTAACCGCGATACAATGAACGCAATCCGTAAAGCAAAAAAAATGAACAGAAATCAGAAAAGAAACGTTAAGGCAGAAACAAAAAAATTACACAAATTAGAAAAGAAACTATCGCGCTGAGCAGCAGATTCTGAAGCCCATATAGTTATAGCACTCATTAGGGTCATAACTATACCGGTCGCCGGCATAAAGGAACATTGTATACTCACTCCAGCTTCCACCACGGCTAACACGTTCAAAACCAACCTTAGGTCCGTGAATATTTTCAGAAGTATAATCTTCGAACCAGTCCCAGCAGAACTCAATAACGTTTCCGCTCATATCAAAAAGACCGGCAGCATTAGCATTGCCGCTTGCCGGCAAAGCCTGTTCTCCCGGCTCAAACGGAACACCAGCCGTTCCCACATTATGGGATCCCACAGCATTTTCACTGGTCCAGGCATATAAAAGCCCTTCTTCAAACTCATCAGAAATCTGCCCGCTCACAAGGTCGCCGCGCTGAAACCCAATTCTCGTGCGCCTTGCAGCATACTCCCATTCCGCCTCGCTCGGCAATCTGTAGCCATTGCACTCCCAGTTACATTCACACAAATCACAAGCCGCCGTATCAGCAGAATCGCGGATTACTTCGCCGTTGTAAGTATAACACGGAGTGCGACCTCTAAGCTCACTCAAAGCATTGCACCACACAACCGCATCATACCAGTTAATCATGGTTACCGGCTGAGCATAATTATCATCAGTTGGAGCAGCCCCACGCTTACCATTAGAACCACCCTGCCCCGGATTCGCAAAATTGTAGCCGATTTTTTCAGCCTTAACACGAACCGAATACCACAAAGTGTAAGTTGTCTCAAATTTATTTATAGAAAAAGCTTCCAGCACACGTTCAGAAGTATAAGCCTGAGTGTCCTCGCCAATCGTATAAGTCAGATTATTTCTAAAAGTAACAAGACTGATGTGTGAAAAAGAAGAAGACTGTGCAAAGCCGCCTGCCATCATCAAAATTGAGGATAAAACAAAAATTGCTTTCTTACAGTTCTTTCTCACCATCGCCTCCTTCCGCTATTGCAAGAGTCTTCTTCCGTCATTGCGAGCGCAGCGAAGCAATCCAGTCATAAGATTACCACGTCGCCCTTCTGGCTCCCCACAACAACTTATAATTTACACAATTCTGTATTCACAACCTTCCAGTCCTGACCATCTTTTTCAACATCAAGCCAGACATAAGTTCCAGCCTCTCCAAGACTGCCCGGGTTAATCACTACAGAATCGCCGATTTTTTCAATTCCGGTTCCCTCGTGAATATGACCACAAACAACAGCAAGAGGTTTGTTTTCTTTTATAAAATCAGTAAACTTCTGACTTCCTGCATGATGCTCACCGTCAAAAGAATCAATTTTATCTCCAACCGGTGGATTATGGCTCACCAGAATCAGACTGTTCCAAAGCGAAGCATCTCCGCTCTGTTCAACAGAATTTTTTACGATATCAAAATCAGAAAGACATTCATCTTCCGTACGTTCAAATTCTGTTTTACCGGTAAAGAAAGTTCCACCGCCGCTGCCGGCAAATGCAAGACCTTCATGGAACACAAGCGACTTTTCCACACTGATATCCGCATCTTCAAGGTCTTCAAGAAAGTCTTCATTGTCGCAGTTTCCAAGAACAGCAAAAATATTTTCGTGTTTTTTGCAAAGACGTTTCAGAGCCTCTGTTCCAGTTTCAGGCTTAAAGCATTCAGCAAAATCACCGCCAAACACAACGGCATCAGCCTGCTTAAAAACCTCGTCCATTTTATCGAGCACATCATTGTGTGCATGTAAGTCACTAATTACTAAAAGTTTCATAATATCTCCTCAGGAGGGGAAGGCCTTCCCCTCGCTCGCACTTCGTTGCTCGCTACCCCTTCTCCTAAGGGGCTAGCCCCTTAAAATCCCCTCGATAGCACTCTTAAGTTCCGACATCTGCTCAGCCGTACCAATTGTTATTCTCACAAAATCTTCAATTCCCGGAGTACTAAAGTGCCTTATCAAAAGCCCCTGCTGTTTTACCTTCTGGTACAAATCATCTCCTCCAATTGACGGATGCTTTGCAAACAAAAAGTTTGTCTGGCTCTTTAATACGTAAAACCCTTTTTCTTTCAGGAAGTTATAAAATTTCTCGCGTTCTTCTACAACCTTACGCGAAGTTTCTACATAGTAAGGAACATCACAACAGGCAGCAGTTCCACTAACCTGTGCAACCGCATCAATCGGAAAGTGATTTACGCTGTTTTTAACAGTAGTCACAATATTTACAAGTTCAGGATTTGCAACAATATAACCAAGCCGCTGCCCAGCCCCGCAAAGACTCTTAGAAAAAGTTCTTACAATCACAAGATTTTTAAACTCAGCCAGAAGCGGAATGCAGGACTCACCGCCAAAATCAACATAAGCTTCATCAACAATAAAAATCTCATCTGGAGAAGTCTTTTTTATCATCTGGCGCACTTCGTCTCGAGTCAAACCAAGCGAAGTTGGAGCATTAGGATTTGCAAAAATTATTCCGCCGCCATTATTACCGGCACGCTTAAGCATTTCATCAACGTCAAGCGACCAGTCTTCCTTAAGCGGAACCTGATCCATTGGAATATTATAGTAGCCGGCATATACAGGGTAAAAACTGTAAGTAAACTGCGGCATTACAAATTTCTTAGAAGAATCAAAAAAAGCATAGAAAACAAAAGACAAAACCTCATCACTTCCGTTTCCGGTGTAAATCATTTCTGGAGTTACTGTGAATGGGATTTTATCTTCTGGGGCAGGCTGTACCTCGCCGCCCTGAACCTGTGCACGGCAGAGAACTCCGCCGCACTTATTGAGCATATCTGCAATTGCTGCATGGAGCTCGAGGGAATCCGGGTCAGGATATAAACCAAGTTTTTCTGGATTATTTTTTACGAAATCCAGTACGGCCTCCTGCACTTTTGGAGAAGGCTCGTATGGATTTTCATTAGCATTAAGCTTTATATAGACACGATCCTTAGGCTGTTCGCCCGGAACGTATGGATGTAGATTTTTTACACGACTTGAAGTTATCATACATCCATTTTAACCCTTTATCGGGTTTATTTCAATTCCAACGCTTCTTTAATAACGTAACTACTTTATATTAACCTCACCAACATTTGCAGAGAGCTTAATTCTCTTGCCAGTACTGCCTGATGAATTGTAGTTACGCTTGTACTTTTTACCGTCTACGCGAACTTCACCAACATCTGTTGAAGCAGAAA
>CAMNBC010000022.1 GCA_946532115.1 uncultured Treponema sp. | reverse complement strand
ACTTCAGCCGCTCTAAGAGTGAAATGGATTTGATTACCCGCCGCATTATCCGCGAATTCGAAGGTGAAAACGTAAGCGAAGAAACACTCGCAAAATACTGCGATCCTGACACCCCGGAATATGCTAAGATGGTAGAAGAAATCCGTAAGCAGTTACACTTTACAACTCTACGCTTCCACCGCCTGGACGACATGCTCGACAGCACAGGATTACCACACGAAAAACTTTGCACTTACTGCTGGAATGGTAAAGAATAATTCAACAACAATTAAAGTCTCATAAAAACTGATGGACTCCCGCTGTATCGCGCCTAGCGACCTGCGGTTGGGCGTAAGTGGTATCCGACTCGCCTTCGGCTCGCGAACGCCCAAATGCAGGTCGTAGTCACGATTTCGCTCGCGTCCACCAGTTTTTATAACTGTGTTTAAGCTTTAATTATTCTTTATCATGAATGGCGCAGCAGGTAAAGAATTTCGTGAATACAGATTAACCGGTGCAGGACTGTCTGCCCACAGGTAGCGGAGTTCTTTTACATCGCCTACACCATGCGGAACTTCTACCTGTACAGTTTTATCATCAATAAGTTTAGCTTCTGTCTCAATAACACTTTCTTCGCCTTTTTTGCTGCACAAAAGACTAAAACCGTAAACCTTTTTATCTTTACTTTCAATATTCAAGTCAGCACGCTTTCCTTCAACCTTACAAGCAACAAGAGAAGAGTTACCACAGTCAAATGTTACAAGGAAGTGACCTTTTTTGAATTCGCAAAGACTTGCTTTTGGAGATGGAGAAATAAAGTTCTTTCCATAAGCCACGCGCAAAGCTTCTTTAGCAGCACGATAACCAATAGTCTTTTTCTTTTCCGGATGCAAATCATTCCATTCACCGGCATCAATAGAAACAACAAGACCTGTGTGACCTGCAATTTCAGCAGCATCTGCCTGAACCTGGCGTGTTACAGCCCATCCGCCGTCTTTACTTACTGAATCTTCATTCCAGCCATCGCTCCAGTTAGGAAGCTGAACAATTACAAACGGAAGTTCTTTAGATCCATATACAAACTTGTGCCGCCACAAATCAATCATCTTAACCAGCATACCCTTGTATTCCTGAGGATGCATAGCATCAGATTCACCCTGATACCAGAGCACACCAGAAACCGCATGTCTAAAACAAGGGGCAAGCATAGAATTGTACAAAGCAGTTGGAAGCCACTCAAAGAACATTCCGGCAGGACAGTCACTAACCTGAGCATCAACCTTCATCAACCAGTCGCCACTCAAATCAATTCGTTCGCCATCAAGCGGATACAAAGATTCAGTTCGCTCTTCGAGATTTCTATAAACACAAGGAGCAACAAAAGTATTATCTGTAAACAGGTAGTATGGTTTTTCTGTAAAGAAACGGAGTGGGCCATTTTTGCTGTTTTTCTGAACACGAAGAGCAATAACGTTTTTACCTTCATGCAAAGTTCCCTTTGGAACAGGATAACGGCGTGGCGGATAACAGTAAGGAGTTTCACCAACCTTTACACCATTTACCCATGCTGTATCAGCATCAACAATTGTACCCATCCAGAGCCATGTCTTGAATGTATTAAAATGTTCAACCTGCTCAGCAGTCAATTCAATGATTTTCTTGAACCAGAAGAAGCCTGCACTTTCTACAGGGAAGTTTGCAGGAATCTGAACCTTATCCCAGCCATCAACAGCTTCATCAAAATAAGTTTCAGGAGCCTTAGCAGTACCATAAAGTTCGTCGTTCCAGGCCTTTTGATTTTCAACCATTTCCTTTTGCTTGGCAGCAGCACGGCCTTCTGCAAGATATTCAATAGTCTGATTCAAGTACGCCTTTTTATCGCCCATCTCTTCGAGCGCCTGACGACTAAGCCAGGAAGCAATTGGTGAACCACCCTGACTCGCATTGATGATTCCTACAGGTACATCCAGTTCTTTGGAAAGTCTCTTAGCAAAGAAATAACCGGTTCCAGACATTCCGCCAAGAGTTTCAGGAGAAGCACAAACCCATTTTACACCACTGCTCAAACCTTCAGCCTTAGTTCCTTCATCTGCATTTGACTGCCAGCCTACATCTACGATTTCGTCTTTTTCTCCGTCGAGCGACCAGTTAATTGGAATTGTAATCATGCGGATACGTTCATTACGTTCCTGTTCAAATTCTTCTGGATAAGAAAACTTCATGCGCTCCATAGGAAGCTGTGCATTTGACTGACCAGAGCTTACCCAAACTTCACCAACATAGATATCCTTAAATTCTACCCGGTGCTCGTCGCATTTTATAATCATTGTGAAAGGTCCACCTGCTTCTCCCGGACTGAATTCAATTTTCCAGTTACCATCTTCATCCGCCTGAGTAATCGAGGTGGTGCCCCGGAATTCCATAATTACATCAGAATAAACTTCTGCAGTTCCGTAAACACAGTTAATCTTGTTACGCTGCAGAACCATCCCAGAGCCCATGATTCCTTTAATTTTAAATGTACCTTTCATAATTATTGTTCTCCTACAATATTATTTTACTCAACAAATCCATTCTCTGCCACTATTTTCGTATCTAAACCAGTCAAAATCAGCAAAAAACTTTCTTTCTGTATAATCGCCACCAGATGTTGCAAACATACCGACAACAGTACCAACAAATCCACCGGCTGCTTCTGTACTCAAAATACTTGCATCAATATTATCTATAAGGACATTCAGATTGCGTTCATCCGGTCCAAATTCAAAACGAAGTTTCTGATGTTCTGCAACAACACGAAGAACAATCGGCATAGTTTTTCGGCCACCTGTCATAACATCTTCTGCAAGAATTGTTTCTTCACCATTTTCAGTCTTTACAAGCTGAAGCACAATGATTTTTCCATGAAGCACAGTCTGCAGACGATAGTTAAATTTTTCATTCTGAAAACAGATAATACCAGCACAGTCTTCATTGGAATCAAAATGAACTACCATTTTTGTACTGGCTTCAAAACTAAAACCAGTTTGACGACGCACAACCATAGAAATGTTTTCTCCTGAAACAACAGGCTCACCGCCATAAATACGGAGCACGCCAGATTCTTCTTTGCAGTTTATGTAAGCTGAATCCCGTCTGCGCAAAGTCAGCCAATAGGAAGCAAGCATCTCTGTATTAAAATCATCAATTGCAGGAAAGCTTACGGCATCTGAATCGCCGACATCCCGCTTTACAACATGCCCGCTTAAACTGTAGGCATTTTCAATCATGCCAGTTTCCCAGCTAACGACAGGCCACCCCTCTTCCCATTTTACAGGAACAAGGAAGGTTTCACGGCCCATATTACAAACCCGGTGCCCAGCTTCACCATAAGGGCGGGAAGCAAGACAACACATCCACCATTTACCGTCTGCAAGAACAAGGTCGGCGTGTCCAACATTAATAATGCCGGCAGTACTTCCAAGATGTCGGTGAGTCAAAATTGGATTTGCAGGCTTACCTGCCCACTCGCCGTCTATAGTTTCACAACGGGCGACACAAACTGCATGATTCGCACCAGTTCCACCTTCCGCATGGATTAAGTAGTACATTCCGTTTATTTTGTAGATATGAGGACCTTCAGGCCATACACAGTTTCTCAAGGCACCCCGCCAGATTCCTTTAGATTCACCAAGAAGTTTTCCCTGTTCCAGATCAATTCTCTGAATCCAGATTTCCCAGTTACCTTCATATTTTGGACCTTCCGGCGCAGGACGTGTACCAATATACCAGGCCGTGCCGTCATCATCAAAAAACAGCGAAGGGTCAATTCCTTCTGCACCTTCAATCGGGATTGGATTAGACCATGGACCTTCCGGATTATCAGCTGTAACAAAAAAATTTCCTATTTTATCTACCTGAGTGCAGATACAGTAAAATTTGCCATCGTGATAGCGGATTGTTGGCGCAAAAAGTCCGCGTGAAACACCCTGTCCGGAAAAATCAAGCTGCTCCGGACGGTCTATAATATTTCCAATCTGTTCCCAACTGACAAGATTCTTACTCTTAAAAATCGGTAATCCCGGGACATAAGAAAAAGAAGAACATACAAGATAATAGTATCCATTTGCCTCACAAATCGAAGGGTCAGGATAAAAACCAGAAAGGATTGGATTAATAATTCGTGTTGCCATAAAATATTCCTTAATTACCGGGTAAACTGCGCATTTTGTGAGTTAGCATTGTCCTTATTGGCCAGCCAAATATAGCATTGCGAGGCTCGCAGCGTAAGTCTTGTCATTGCGAGGAGCGCAGCGACGCGGCAATCTATAATTCTAGAATACCACGATATAAATGATTTTTATAGAAGGAAAGTCCCCTATTAATTGAAAAATCTGCAATTGTTTTTGGCACATATACCTGGAAAACAAGAGTGGGCAGATAGAATCTCTGTTTTTTGATTTTCTATCTGCTCTAAAACAGGCCAAAAATTGCAGATATGCTCTTTCTGGCAGATAGAAAATTGATTTTTGCCTTTTCTATCTGCTGAAAAAAAGAAAAATACCTGCAAATCTGGTTAAATCAGTTGAAAAAGTTTGCATTTCTCACATTGCCAGCAGATAGAATCTTGATTTTTGATTTTCTATCTGCTCAAACAACAAAAATTGCCAAAAAACTACATATTCTCAGCAGATAGTTTATCGAATTTTAAAATTCTATCTGCCGAAAACCAGCAAGTAAGAAGATACATTATTATAGAAAAATCCACTAAGCCTGTTAAAATTAAATGCCGATGTTTATAATGGATATGTGTAACTGTCTGAAAATGCCGACATCTCGAATTCGTAAACTACTCTCAACACTTTTCGTTTTTGTTTCATTATGTGTAAGCGCGCAGGCAGAGACATATTATTGGATTGGAGGTGCTCCGGATAATAATTGGAGCACACTTGCAAACTGGAACACAGCTTTGGACGGTACTGGCTCTACCCCAGCCGCAGCTCCAGGCGCCGGTGACAATGTATATTTTCCAAAGGACGCTACAGTAAATCTCGACAGTGATATAACCGTTACCGAAATCCAGATTCCAAATCCTAACCTTGAAACAAACTCTTTTTCTGTAAAATTGACTGGTTCACATTCCATTACAGCGACATCAAAAATAGAAACATTTCGCGCCGCAGCAACAGGAGCAGCGGATAAAGCAACCAGCACTTTCGTTTTTAACTGCGACGTAACTTCTCCAAGTCTCATTATGCACTCAGGGGGAAACATCACCCTGGGAGAAGGAAAAACAGCTTCTATCACAAACATAGAAAATCAGGGTGAAGATTCTCCTGCCACAATGCTTACTGTAAACGGATTTTTGACTTCAAACTCAATTCAAATGTCCGCTGTTACAACCCGTTTACTGACCGTCAGCTCTACAGGAAGCATAACAGCAAATTCAATTACAGGAAGCGCAGGCTCTGTAACTAACAATGGTCTTATCGTTACGCAGACTCCTGTTGATTCAAGCCTTGTAGGAAGCGGAAACACTCCGGTTACTCCTTCGGCAGGTGAAATTGTATGGACTGGCGCTGTAAGTACTGCCTGGAATATCGCAGGAAACTGGGTTGGAGGAACTCCGACAGCAAATGCAGTTGTCTTAATTCCGGCAGGTATAACTCACTATCCAGCCTTATCGGAAACTACAGCTGCTTTACAATCTCTGACTATAAATTCTGGGGCCAGCATTTCTATTGAAACTGGTGGAACTTTAAATTCCGCTGCAATTACAAATTATGGAACGATTTCTATTTCTGGTGGAACTATAACAGATACTCCAACAGTGACTAATGGTCCTGACAGTACTGTTACATACTCAGGAAGCATTACAACTCCAATCTGGGGCAACAGTTATCAAAACCTTACGGTTGAGAGCGGCACTTCAATTTCTTTTGACAGCACAACAACTGTATCTGGCAAGGCAACTAACAACGGAACAATTACAATAAAGACAGACGCCTTTAGTGCAGACTCAATTGAAAATGGTAGTTCTAGCACAATTATTTATGATGGCGCAACTACTCCTGTTTGGGGCAACAGTTATCAGAATCTTACAGTTCAAAGTGGCACATCAATTACATTTAGTGCTAATACAACTGTAACGGGCACGGCAACTAACAACGGAACGATTACCTTTGGTGCACATACATTTACTGCAGCTACAAAAACTAATGGTTCAAACAGTTCCATAATATACGACGGAGCGACATCATCTGTCTGGGGAGATATTTATCAGGATTTGACTGTTACAAGCGGCACTACTCTTTCATTTTCGAATGAGACAACAGTGTCAGGTTCATTTGAAAATAATGGAACAATTACATTTGATGATAATGCAACTGTAACAGGCACAACAACAAATAACGGAACTATTACTTTTGGAGCACATACATTTACTGCCGGTACAAAAGTAAATGGACCTTCGGGCACAATAATCTATGACGGTGCAACTTCTCCTGTCTGGGGAAATACCTATCAAAATCTTACTGTTGAAAGCAGCACTTCCCTGTCGTTTGCCGATGCAACAACAGTTTCGGGCTCATTGGAAAATAATGGAACAATTACATTTGGTAATAGTGCAACAGTCTCAGGCACAACAACAAATAACGGTACAATAAAATTTGGTACACATTCATTTACTGCCGGTACAAAAGTAAATGGACCTTCGGGCACAATAATCTATGACGGTACAACTTCTCCTGTTTGGGGAGACAGTTATCAGAATCTAACAGTTGCATCTGACACAAGCCTTTCATTTGCTAACACAACAACAGTTTCGGGCTCACTGGAAAATAACGGAACTATTACTTTTAATGAAGACTTAACAGTAACAGACACAGCAACAAATAACGGAACTATTATATTTGGTTCTCATTCATTTAGTGCAGCCACAAAAGTTAATGGTGCTTCCAGCACAATAATCTATGACGGTGCAACTTCTCCTGTCTGGGGAGGTAGTTATCAAAATTTGACTGTTAGAAACGGTACTAACCTTTCATTTGCAAATGCAACAACAGTTTCTGGCTCGCTAGAAAATAATGGAACAATTTCATTTTCAAATACAGCAACAATTTCAGGTACTGCAACAAACAATGGAATAATTACAATTTTTTCAAATACATTTAGTGTTACCGGTGCAAAAACGAATGGCACCTCCAGTAAAATCATTTATAACAATGCTTCAGCTCTTGGCTGGGGAGAAAATTATGAGAATCTTGAAGTCGCAAGTGGTGGATTAACTTTATCCGCTAACTCAACAATTACTGCCTCATCAATTACATTTGATGGTCCAGTCAACATCCCTTCAAACGCACTTACTCTTAATTCACCAACAATAAACATAAATGATAATATTCAAACCGACAATCTGACTATTCCAAAAGGAACCATAAGCGTAGACGATGCAAAAACACTCACAGTTAATGGAACACTTTCTCTTGGTTCTGAAGGTAATACAACTACAGTTCAATCAGCTTCTTCCGGAACTCAGTGGACCTTACATTGTACTGGTGAAAATAACCATACCATTACAAATACAACTATCAAAGATTCAAATAATACTTCTGAGTATAGCAGTTCTTCTTATAATTTAATTGCAACTTCCAGTACTGATGGCGGCAACAATACTAACTGGATTTTTGATGGTGTTGAATATGTCTGGCAAGGCGTATCAACGGTTTGGAATACACCTTCCAACTGGTTACCTGCTTCTATCCCAGCCTCTGGCTCTACAGTAAAGATTCCAAAAAACAAAACCAATTATCCTGAGCTTACAACAGATCTGACATTGTTTTATAATTCCTTATATCCGGGTTCAATAACAATAGAAAAAGATGACGCTGAATTAACACATGGAAAACTCATAATATCCGGCGGAACGCTAAAAGTCGGTACAATCACAAATAATGGTGATATAAGCCTCTCCGGCGGAACGCTTGATCTTGATACAATAACAAATAATAATCTTATAACAATTTCCGGCGGAAGCATCAGTAATACTACAACAAGAGAAAATGGCACTTCAAGTAAAATTATTTATGATGCAAATATGACTTCGATTTGGGGGACTTCATACAACAATCTTGAAATTACCAGTGGTAAAGCAATCACATTTGATTCTAATACAGAAATAAAAGGAGACTTGTCTTCACTTGGTAACACAGATGGATCTGGTTATTTAATTTTTAATGGAGCAGATGACCAGACCTTTAGTGCAGGAACTGGAACTTTTTCAAAGATCAAAGAAAACAAAACTCAGAATAAACTGACAATATCTGGTAATTGTATAATAACAAATTTTGATATTACTCAAGGTACAGAAACTATTTTTTCAAATAATCCGACAATTATCAATTTATCCATTACCGTCGGTGGACAAACAAGATTTTCAGGCCAGCCTACCATTGGAAGCATAACAGATGCTGCAAGTGCAGGCGCTATTACTTTTGCTGATTCTGCAACAATACAAAGTGATGTGTCTTTTAATACAACAGGAACTGTTTCTTTTGTAAACAACACCAATATTCTGACTACTGGCTCTCCTGACACATATCATTCTATAACTCACACCGCCGGTATTACAGAAATAAATGGAACTCTAAAAGCAGCTGATGTCACTCTTAATAAAACAAATCTAACTGGTACAACAAATATCGTTGCCTATGGAAACGTTACTTTCGCGAATACGACATCTGGTGGTTCAACAACTTATGCAAATGTTAGTAATAATCAGGATTTAACAATAACAACAACTGGTGAAGGAACCTCAACAACCTTTAATGGAGATGTCGGAAAAACTGATGCGACAAAACTTAAGTCTCTGACAATTAATGGAGATACAAATATAAGATGTACATTAATAGCAACAAGTGGAAATCAAACTTATAATGGCAATATAAATCTTTATTCTAACTCAACAAATAATAGTGTTATTTTGACCACAAATGCATCTTCCGAAATTGATTTCTCTGGGAATATCACTAAAGGTGTAACAAAAGCGATAACCTTTACAATTGATTCTCCAACTTTCAAAAGTACTGCCGCAGTTGCTGATCCATTAAATCCACCGACTATAACTGTTGAATGTAATGAAATAGAGTTCTCAAAGGATAATACCGAAATTGCAAGTGAAGGAGCTTTAATTCAGTTTACAGTTCCAAAAATAAGTGGAACAGGAAAAACAGTAACTCTTGCTGCTTCTGTAAGTGAACTCTCATTCAGCGGAAATGTTGAATTTAATCCAAATATCACAACAACCACAGGCTCACACTTCAAGGCTTCTTCGGGAACAATGACCTTTAAGGCAGATGTCAATTTTGAAGATAACAGTTTGACTGCAAATAACGGAACGATAATCCTTACCGCCGAAAATATAACTCCTGCAGGAACAGCCGCTACCCTCAGCGGAAATAACACTTTCAATAACCTGACTCTACAGGGGCCTGTAATAATAAGCGGAAGCAATACAATTGCTAACCTGAATATTCAGGATTCAGCAACCATATCCGGAAATAATACAATAACAAATCTTACTGCAGGCGATGAAACAACAGGGCTTGGTGATAAAACCATAACCTTTGCCGCAGCCTCTACTCAAACTGTAAACGGAACTCTCAAACTGAACGGTTCTTCAGAAACCAGCAGACTTATACTTCGTTCTTCAACGGCAGGAAACCCATGGAATATTTTGTGTCAGGGAACAAACACTCACAGCATTCATTTTGTTGATATAAGTGATTCACTCAATCAATCTTCATACAATCTTTTTGCAATCACAAGTAACGACAGTGGAAACAACACAAAATGGAATTTCCCTGGAATGATTTACACCTGGAACGGAAGCACAAACGACAGCTGGAATACCGCTGCAAACTGGACTCCTTCTTCAATTCCAGGCAAAGGAGCAGAAGTAAGAATAGCTGAAGTAACATCACCTGCCTCAACTTTACTTCTTTCATCAGATTTAGATTTAACAGACTCATACAATGGAACTAATTATAACGGAACGATAACCGTAAACGCTGGAGCAGTCTTTGATTTGGCAGGGAATAATCTTTCAGTCGGAACAATCACAAATAACGGACTTGTTCGACTTACTGGAGCATCTACACAAACAATCACAGCAGCGATGAATAACGGAGCAGCCTCAACTGTCGAATACTATGGCGCAGGCGCAGCAACTTCAAATTTTGCTTGGGACGGTGACAATGGTAGTGGTAGTGCTGGCAGACAATATGAAAACCTTATTATAAGCCGGGCAATCAGTCAGAATACAGATGAAGAAAATAAACTTCAGGTTTCTGGTACAACCACAATTATTGCGGGCTCAACCAATTCAGTTAGCCTCAACAACCCTTATAATATTTTCAGCGGTCATGTAATTCTTGGAAATCATTCAACCTCAATATCTGCAGGAACTGTAACACTTAACGGAACTGGAGCTGGTAGTGTGGCAATTTTCCTAGAAGAAAACATTTTTGCCGATAACCTTACTTTGAACAGCAATGTCAGAGGCGACACATTAACATTTCTAACCCCACTCACTGTAAATACCGCACAGGTGTCATCAAATGGCACTCAAATCTATAACAGTCCAGTTTCCATCACCCATAATGCAAACTTTGTTTCTGGAAGTGGATCTCTCATTAATTTTGCAGATACCATTACAGGAAATGGAACAGCAAGTCTGACAATCTCCACCGCAGATTCTAAATTTGAAGGCATTGTTTCAAATCTTTCCTCACTCACAACTGATGCTAACACAACAATAAATGCAAACCTAACTATCGATAGTTTGTTTACACAAACGGCATCTTTGAATTGCACGGCAATCACAACATCCGGTAATCAGAATTATCACGGTGCAGTTACTCTAGGAAACAACAGTTTGCTTACACTAACAGCTGATAATATAATTTTTGATTCAACAATTGATGGTGCACACCCGGTAACTTTCTCAATTCCTGATAATCCTGAAAAGACAATTTCTGTAGCAGGTATTATTGGACAGACTGCAACTCCTGCAATTACAATTACGCAGGCTGGAACAGTAAACTTTACTAATCTTGTAAAATCCAGTTCTTTTGAAATTACAAAAGCAAACAGCACAACATTTAATGATACTGTTGAAATAAACACATTTACCGATACTTCAGATGCCGGAAACATCAGCTTCAAAAATGGTGGTACAATCTCAAATCCAACTGGCACAGAATTCCTTACAACAGGAACCGTTACCTTTGGGGATTCATCAGAAGACTCAATACTATTTGGAACCACTTCGACTTATGCAAACCTGACACATACGACCGGTAATACATTAATTGCAGGTACACTAAACGCAAACAACATAACATTTACGGATGCAGTTCTTACAGATGACACATCTATCATCTCACAGGGAACACAAAACTTCACAGGAACAATTAACGATTCTACAGCAGGTTCTCATCAATTAATACTTAATTCAAACAATTCTCAAATTACCTTTACACAAAACATTGGCGAAACAACTGCTCCTAGAATTCTCACAGTAAATGGACCATCGGCAATTAATTGTCAGTTAGTCAAAACTACCGAATCACAAACTTATAACAATGCAATTACAGGAGATGATTCAATTTCTCTTGAATCGGCTGTGATAAATCTCAACTGCTCAACCATAACAACAAATGGTTCACAAACCTTTAATGGCCCAACCATACTCCAAAGCAGCACTACCCTGACTTCTGATACTGGTGATTTACATTTTACTTCAACAGTTAATGGAAGTCATAAATTAACTTTAGCAAAAGCAAATATTTCAACTTTTGATAATACAGTTGAAGTAACAGATTTTGAAATTACACAAGCTGCAGCAACAAACTTTGAAGCAACAGCAACAATCAGTTCATTTACAGACAGTCCATCAGCAGGAAATATCAGTTTTAAGAACGGAGGAACCATTTCCAGCAGCACAGGCACAACTTTCCTTACAAGTGGCACTGTTACCCTTGGAAATGGAGCTGATAACACCTTTAATTTTGGCAACTCAGGACCTTATGCAAATCTAACACATACAGCCGGAATCACAAGTATTAACGGAGTGATTAATGCAGCATGTATTACTCTTGGAGAAACGACAGGTGGACAAATAACACTTAACAATACAGATTTGTTCAAGACAACTGATGGCAGTCCACTTAACTATTCAACAAGCTTTACACAAATCGGTACCGCAAACTCTATTTTAGGCGGAAGCTTCACAGGAAACGGAAATGCAAGTTTTACGACAAATGTTCTGCTCTTTGGTTCCAGTCCGGCTGATTTTGGTTCTACAGATAATAATATAAGCATCAATAAAAACCTTATAATTTCTCGTAGTGCAGAACTAACAATTAATGCAACTTTAGCTATAACTAACAACCTTGTTATTTACAATGGTGACATTACAACAAATGCTGATATTTCAGCAGCAGATGACATTCTTCTGTTAGGAAATGCTTACAATACTAAAGATGACACTACTGGAATTGAAGATGAGTTCGTCTATACAACTCCACGTCACAACAACTGGAGTCAGCCAAATTATATTGCAACAGAATTACCCGGCGGCTCTACACTGCCAACTGATTATTCGGGAACACTTTCAGTTGCCGCCGGCAAGACTATTCTCGCTGGTAAAAATCTGTATATAAACGGAAGTACAATGGCCCTTGCAGGAAGCACCGGACAATGGAATCTTTCTCTTCCTGACATTTCTGATCCATCAAAAGCTTTTGCAGAAGCCTATTATACTTCAATTAACGGATGTAAAGTTATCTTACATTCATCGGATTCTAATGTCTCAGATTCTGCTAAAGAAGATGGCACTTACGCCAGACTTGCAGCTCTTGAATGTACAGACAATGGAACAACAAACTCACAAAATCAGAATATTGAGTTTGAAGACTTTATGATTACAAACGCTTTCACTGTAAGAGATAACGTGATACGAGTAGAATTCAACCAGCCAATCCGCTATCACACAACAACAATCGGCTCATTGAACTTCCACGATTCCTCTGATTCTCCAGAGCCTGATTTTACAGGTTTCTATTCTGACCCTGACTGTACACAGGAACACGAATTAAAATCTGACATTCAACTGTCATATTTAAATCCGGATGATAATAAAACTTATTATTATTTCTACATAAAAGCTGCATCACAGGATTCTGCAGCAACAGGTGCATGGAATACTGATGCAACCGGAAAATCTATTGGAGCAGAAAATGAAAAGAGTTCTGACCGGGACGGAATTCATCACGCAACATTCCCGTGTCTCGACTTCCCCCGCTCTCTCAAGAAAGAAGATGGCTCCACCCTTTCTTTCATCATTACAGACCGTTGGGGCAAACGCTTAAACAATTACAGCAAAAGACCATCAACAACCGCAACTGAACCAGCTTATGGAGCTCTCACTTCATCAAAAGAGGTTACTGATAAAACAGGTCCTGTTCTCTGGTCAGTACGCACCGGACAGGAACTTCACACTGCCTATAATCCGGCAGCTGGAGCAGCAAGCCAGCATTCTTACGATTCACATAACTTCCTTGAGTTCAGATATTCCGAACCGGTTGAATTCTATGAACAAAATAATCTGCGTACAATTACAGAAAACTTCCAGGTTACAGATGAACTTGGGGCCATCGCAGAAGACATCACGAGAGAACTCAATACAATTACTTTTGCCGGACTCGCAAAACTAAATGCCGCTTCTGGAACATCACTCAAATTACACACAGGCATCCAGGGCATGGTTTCTAAATACACAAGCGCTTTATACCGTACCGATGAATATTCAGTTCGCATTTCTATTGCAGGCTGGACTGATGGAACTGTAACAGACTATTCCGGCAACATATACAAAAAATGGCCTGGATATATTGAAACCGCATATCAATTTACAAATGCTACAGCTATTGCCTTTACAGACAACAACAGTTCTATAAAAGACCTCAATCAGAATAATCAGATAGAATATGCCGCCGGATGCAGAAAGGAACCTGTTGTACTTTCTGATTCCTCTGGCAATCATACCGCTAACCTCATCCCAACATCGCCGGATTTATACAGTAAGTGGGATCTTTCAGAACCATACTTTACTCCTTTAAGAAATTCCGTTACCAGCACAATAACAGCTTCAGACAACGACTGGAGTAAAACTAACGAACGTTCGGAAGCTATAGGAAATACAAATGGAACAGGTTCTACACTCGACCGAATTGACTTCCACTTCTTTGATAATACACCAAACTTTGATGATACAGATGAAGCAGAATGGTTTACCGAAGTCGGTTGGTGTCTGCCAGGAACTTCCGGTTCAAAATCCAATCTCAAAGACAGTTCATATACTTATGCCGCAGATATTATTGGTGGAGCCCGTCAGTTTGATACAATTGCTTCCCGCAGAACTTCTGGTGGTATTCGTTTTTCATCAAAACTGTTTGCTGCACCAGGATTTAAATATTCAACAGATCAGGATGCAGTTCCTGAAACTCCATTTGCAACAGGCCTTGAAAACGTTCACTCTACAGTAGTCTCACAGTTATTTACAGGCTCTTCAGAACCTCGCCATGCTGCAAATGATCCGGATGGACTTTATCTTGGACTTGGAATTACAGACACAGCACTTCCTGTTGAAACAACCTTTTCTTTCAGTTATGACGAATCTGCCGCATATCTTACAGACCTTGCCGGTAACCGCTTAAGAAGCAAAACCTCAAAAACAATTGACCGTACACCTCCGTCATTTGATATTATCCTTAGCCCTGTAAATCAAAATCAGATTTATATCGTATTTGTTAAACAGATTGTTACATCTGGAGAAGGAATAAGAATTTGTGATGCAGATGGAAATCCTCAAACAGTTGAAAACAATCTTCTTGCTTTACTCCCAGATTGTTTTCAGCTTGTAAGAATTTCTGAAGACGGCACATATACAGCCACAGACGAAAACGACATTACAATAGATTCTTCAGTTCCGGCAAGCATTATAGAACAATACAGTGATAATCACTTTACCTGCATTTGCCTCAGAACAACACGAAACATCACTTTTGATGATGTTCGAAACCTTCATATCCAGTTAAAGAATCATAAAGAGTGGCCTGAAAAATCACAGGATCCATTTACAAGTAATAAAAATGCAAGAGTAACCTTTATTCAGGATGGCTCTGGAAACTATATGCCAATGTATTCCGCACACGCTCTTTCTGATTTTGCAATTAATTATGTAAACCCTCTTTATGCATATTCTTCAGATATTACAGAAGATGAGAATCCGGTAATGGATGGACTTTACGAAAATGGAAGCTGGGCAGTTCACAACTGGAATGCAGATCAGAATAAATACGGAACACTTCCTTCAGATCATTCTGCAGCAATTGTAACAGCACTCGAAGATAATTCAGAAAATACCACTACACCGGATATCCGGGTATATCTTTCTGATTCTCCAGATCGTGATTCTGTTTCTAAACAATTTAATAAAGATTTTAAGACCTCACTTCGTGTATGGCTGCCAGAACTTTCTGATGGAATTTTCCGTGCACTTACTGCTACAAACAACAGTAATTTCAGTTTTGTCGATAGTGAACTTCTGACACAAAACAACCAGAGTTCACAGAATGAACTGGACTCTTCAAATAATCTTATTTTCAATATTCCGCTGGAAATGATTCAAAAATGGAAAAGCGGCGACCAGATAAGTTTTATGTTTGGCATAACTAACACAGACGGAACTCCTGTCAGAATTTATAACAACCCGTATTTTGATATTGAGAACAACAGATACGATTTCTCACACAATATTCCAGTTCCACTTTACAGTCTGCGAATGCACGACACAACTGATATTGGAACACTGGATCTCTGGTCTTTCCGCTTAAAGGGTATTACAGGACAACGTGGCGGAGTAACAATTCTTAATAACGTAATAAATGCAGCAAATGGTGAAAAGACAGTTATCAAAGTTGATGTACCGGCTGAGGGCAAATTGAACGTAATTGTAATGACTCTCGATGGAAATATTATAACTTATCTGCACAGAGGAAACGCAAAAACTGGAGAGAACTATTTCACATGGGATGGAAAAAACAGAAGCGGTTCTGCCGTTGCACGAGGAATGTATTTTATCCGCGTTGTTGGAACAGATTTTGATGAAACCCGTAAGGTTATGGTGGTAAAATAAAGTCAGGGTATTTCAAAATCAGGATACCTAAATACAGTTGTATCACATCAAAAAATACCCTATACTATTATTATGGAACAGGAAAACCGCCAGCACATACGATACGAAGAAATTGGACGCGTTACAGCTCCAGAACTTTGTGCGCTCCCTGGAATTCTCGATGACATCAGTTCAGAAGGCTGTAAGATTCACTACACATTTCCTGTAGTAGTAGATCTTGAATCTGAATACGAAATTAAGCTTTCTCCACTGCATGGAACAAACAGTTCTCCTTTAAATTTGATTTGCATACCTCAGTGGGCGAATGAACATGGCGGAAATACATATATTGGTTTTAAGATTAACTATTCCCCAGATGCACACAGACTGGAAGAATTTATAAAACATCTTGAGACAATTTCAAAAGATGATTTTCCTGATATAGTCTAAATTATGAATACTAAAAATTTTGCATTTCTTGCTTTTCCTGAACAAGTCGAACTTTTAATTTCTGAACTTGAAGGCCGTTTTGGAATCAGCCGAAAACCAGACAACCGCTATGGTGATCTTCTCTATTACGAAAACCTGGACATACCCGCTATGCCATACTGGGCCCGCACCGTCATGCTCGAGCCGCGCTACATCACCTTCAATTCAATCGGCGAGGCTGCAGGCGAACTCAAAAAAATCCAGCGCAACTGGGCACCATACCAGTACACCTGCTTCCGCCGTGCAAACCTTATTCAGGAAAAGCTGCCATACATTAATCTCAAAGACAGAACCTTTCCGGTAAATATTCCAGACTCTCCCATGGGGCTTTACACACTGATTGACGAACACACAATGATTGCCAGCGCATCCACAACGAGCACTCTCCCAGCAGGCACCCTTCATTTTATAGAAGACCACGAAAACCCGCCAAGCCGTGCATACCTCAAAATTCAAGAATCGCTCACAATGGCAAAACTCTTAAACGGCACTGAACTCCCTCACGAAGGCCAGAAATGCTTTGAAGCCGGTGCATGTCCAGGTGGATGGACCTGGGTTCTTGCAGGCCTTGGTGCAAAAGTCCATGCAGTAGACCGTGCTCCACTTGCAGACTCCCTTATGAACAATCCCCTTATTACTTTTCAGGCACACGATACATTTACCCTTAAACCGGAAGAACTTGGACCTGTAGACTGGGTATTTTCTGATGTAATCTGTTACCCGGAAAGACTCTTAGAATGGATAAACAAGTGGCTTGCCTATAAACCGGAACTTAATATGATTTGTACGATTAAAATGCAGGGTGAAATCAACTGGCCTCTTATCCAGCAATTTGCAGATATTCCTGGAAGCCGTATATTGCACCTTAATTACAATAAGCACGAACTGACCTGGATTCACACAAAATAACATTATTTTAATTAACTTTAATTAACTTTAACTCTTGCATTTTCAGATTTTTTCCGATATATTATTTAGTTGATTGGTTTGATAGCATCGCTATCAAGGAGAGAAATATGCCAACTTTACTCAAACAGAAGGAAGCTTATTATTCAGCCGTAGACAACACAGATTATCCGCAGCACATGAAAAAGTACATCAAAAAACTTATTTCTAACTGTGGATCCCCAGAAGAGATATTTCAGTTAACACTTTTTTATCTCTATAACTGCAACTGCAACAGTCAGACAGCTTAGCTTCACAACGGTTAAACAAAAAAGGATGTCCCGTTATGGAACACCCCTTTTTGTTTCTTTTATTTCTTCAAAACTATTCTATTTACTCCAAATACCCGTTACAGCCATAATAGAAAGCGATGTACTTATAATTGAAAGAATTGTAGTAATTACTGGTGCATACTGATTAAAATAAAACAGAAATGAATTTGTCTCTGCAGTAATTGTAGTTTCAGGAGTAATCTCACTATTTTTTGAAAGTTTATTTCCTTCTGCATCTACAATTTCAACAGCTTTACCACTATTCATTGATTTGTCAAATCCACCTGCAAGGCCAACATAATAATCATAAGTTTTATTTGGAATATATGGATAGCGTCCAGGAGTTGCTACACTTCCTGCAACAGAAACAAAAAATTGCTTCATTGGAACACGAAGAATATCATCAGGCTGAACAATCAAATCTGAAGTAAAGTTTGTATCGTAAAGAGCCTTAGAAATATCAAATGGAATTAATTCTTCCCCGCGAATAATGAATGCATTCTGAAGATCTGCAATTGCAGAACCAAACCAGCTGCTGCGGGCTTTTACAAAATATATATAGTTTGTATCATATTCAAACTGAACGGCAACTCGAGTTGTACCTTCAACTTTTACAGCGCCTTCTTCATCCTGATTATTATTTGGCTTAAGAATTGCACCTTCCATATACATCACAGGCTTACTGCTGGTAAGTGAATCAACAAATATAGTATCAAAAGAATTCAATTCAAAATTTGCAATTTTTACAGGATCTTCAAGATACAAAACAGAACCTGATTTATCAGAACCATTAATTACTCGTGAAATTGTAATTTTACTTTTATCTGCAGTTTCATTAAAACCATCTGCATAAGTATCAATAAGATCTTTTAGATTTTCACCTTCAAGCAGTTCATAAGTTCCACCACGGCGTACAGCACCGCCGATGCTTACTCTTTTATGAAATTTACGCAAGGTAATAACATCGCCAGGTCTAAGATAAGGATTCTGTGTTATATCACCATCACGTTTTGCAAGAAATAAATCATAATGTTTTGTAGTACCATTAGCAGAAGTAACAACTACATCTCTTATAGAAGAATAAGCTGTCATATTTGCTTCAACTACAGTTGAAAGGCGGGAAAGAGCCCATACTGACTGTTCTACTGTCTGTGGAACTTCACCTTTTACAATTACATTGAAAACTGCAGGAGTTGCCAAAGCAAACTGAACACCACTCATAGGATAGTTCTTTGCTACCAAATCTTCTACCTGCCTTTTCAAAGAAATATATGACTTTCCGGTAGCATCAAGAACAGCAAGGTTTGCAACCCTGATTTTGTATGAAGTATCTACAACAGTTTTATACTGCATTGCACTTGAGCCTGCTGCATAAGTTAATACATATATATCGCCGGGAGTTACCATATAGTCAGAATTGGACATTGCAATCTGAACGCGAGGATCAACCTCATTAGAATCATCAGCCGCAAATACCGGTAAAGCAGCAATTAAAAGAACAGCAGCAAGTATTATTTTTTTAGTCATTTTTTCAATTACTCCAGTTAATTATTTTTTTGAAGCTTTCAATTTTGCCATAGCTTCAGGGTCTTTCTTAATATTTTCAACAGCATTTATTGCAAAAGCAAGGAAAACAGAAATAAAGAATGCTGCAAAGGTTACTATAATACAAAGCTTTCCTCGGCTTGGGCCTGACTTGCGGTCCGGAATTTCAGCATATTCAACAATCTGGAAAACAGGTTTTTCACTTGCCATAGAAACCTTGAGTGTTTCGTACTGAACTTTAAGCTGACCATATATCTGTTCCTGAGCACTCAATTCCATTTTCAAAAGAGCAGAATCAAGCATTACAGATGGTGCAGAATTCGGGTTATAAATATTAGAAACTGACTGCTCAAGTCTCTGTGTCTGCTTCTGAAGAGAAACAATATTGTCATAAGCTGTCTGAATATTTTCTTTTAAATTCTGTTCTTCCAGCTTATTTTTATCTATTCCGAGTTCATTAAAGCGTTTTTCAAGAATATCAACTGTAAAATTAATTACATCACAGGCAAATGCCGGATCAATATCAGAAAACTTGATTGTAAAGATTCCTGTTGAACTGTCATAATCAGAAACAAGGGCTTTTTTAAGTGCATCTCGGCTGGCTGCACGCGGAGATTTTTCAATCTCCCATTTTTCAATGAGGCCAAACTGATCAACAATTGCATCAAGAATTGTATTGCTGTTTATAAGATATTCAGCAAGAGCGCTATTTGAAGAACCACCTCCAGCAGAAATTCCTGCAAGACCGGCAAGACTACCAAGTCCGCTTGCATTCAAAGCTGCAGAAAGCCCGCCACTTGCCGAAGAAGAGTCATTAATGAGCATTTCTGCCTGTGGTGTATATTCGTTTGGCAGGAATGATTTTTCAGGTGGAAGTTTAAGTGAAATAATAGAGGCAAGCACAACACCTATCATTGCTATTCCTGTTACCAGTATAATCAACAATTTGTGCTTTAAAAGAACTGCAAACAAATCTATAAGACTAATTTCATCATCTTTTTCATCCTGAATACTAGGATTTTCGTCCATACAAAAACTCCGTACATTTATAGTATATCTTTATAATTATACAATAAAATGCATATAATTATAAGTCCCTCTGATATAAAATCTAAACAGACAGAAAAACGTTACTGTTTATTCAAAACAAATCCAAAACTATTTCCCTGAACCCGTGATTTATTATAAGTAAGAACGGATTTTTCATTGATACATAACTGTGTAGAACCACCGCCGTCAAATTCAAGAGCAGAATCACAGCCCATTGCCTTGAAAATTTCTGCACACTGAGGAAACGAAAGCCCTTCGCTTTTATTCTGAACCTCTCCTTCTGCAACCATGATGTATAAAATCCGTCCGTCTTTAGAAATACCGCAGCCTGTTCTGGAATCATGACTTCTATATGCAAAATCAATAAGCTGGCCATCAGACAGAACAGTATAAAATCCGCCAAAGGCATATTCACAATTCTGCAAATCCGCCTGATTTTGTGAATCTATGATTGATGCAAGATAGCCCTGCTCATCTTTTGAAAATAAAAGAGCAGCATATTGATTTACAGGAGCCGCAATTTCGCAGCCTTCTGTTATATGAACCCCCACCAGTTGCCTTGTTGCAGAAATATGTGCGACTAAATCCCACTTTCCATTTTTCCCCGTAAAAGGAGTAGCATTCACTGCAACAACACATTTATTTTTTCTGGCAAAGTTTTTTGTCGTAATACTATGATATATAAACGGCTGAGGAATTTTTTCTCCTTCTTTTGCGCCAGTTTTTTTCATTGCAAAGGCTTTATCCGGAAAACTTAAAAGCTGCAGACCAGAAGTGGTCAACTCTATGCGAACTGCATGGTAAATGACAGGAAAGGCTGGATTAGAAAAATCAAAGCGGGAGATCCCCGGAGCCACGGGCTGCCAGTCAAAAGTTTGCGGTATATAAGATTCTGAAGGATAAAGAAAAGCTTCAAACTCTTTGTCTATCTGCGGATGACTTACGCAGCCTGCAAACAAAACTGTAACTAAGGCAATTATCAAAAAAGACAGTTTTTTCATATATGATAATTATATAGTTTTATGCAAAAAAAATCCCGCCCAAAAACTGAGCGGGATTCTGTCACCCTGAAACACGGTTGCATCACTATGAAACGGGTTGTGTCACCCTGAACTTGTTTCAGGGTCTATGTAGAGATGCCGAAACAAGTTCGGCATGACACATTTAAGCTTTGTTCAAGCGGCTCTCGAGGTCATCCAAAATTGCGTTGAGTTCTTTTGGAAGGTGCTTGCCGAATTTTGGATAGTGGTTTTCACGAATATCCTTAACCTCTTTCTTCCATCCTTCAACATCAA
>CAMNBC010000021.1 GCA_946532115.1 uncultured Treponema sp. | reverse complement strand
CCGGGTACTCTTTGAATAATTTGATTGGCAAAACAATGAGGTCATCAAAATCAACTGCGTTGTAAAGTTTAAGCCCTTCCTGATAAAGCTCGTAAAGAGGGCGGTACATGTCGTTTGCAGTTTCCCAGTTTTTGCGACCGGTCTTGATATTGGAAATGAGGTTTCCGATTGTGTAAATATCCATTGCTTCCGGCGAAAACTTGAGTTCGCGGCCACACTCTTTGATGAGAGCCACACGGTCGGTCTCATCATAAATCGAAAAGTTTTCACGCCAGCCCAGCTTGTCAATGTCCTGGCGCAGAATCTTAACACCGAATGCATGGAAGGTAGAAACCGTGAGATTCTGCAGTTTCTTTTCGGTGAGAGTCTTAATTCTGTCTGCCATTTCTTTTGCGGCTTTGTTCGTGAAAGTGAGGGCAAGGATTGAGCTCTGAGGAATTCCCTTGTCCAGCATGTGCGCAATGCGGAAGGTGATTACACGGGTTTTTCCACTTCCCGCGCCCGCAATAATAAGAATAGCGCCTTCTGTAGTAGTAACAGCGCGGTACTGCTGTGGATTAAGTTCTTTTTTCAGGGATTCCAGGTCAAGCATAGTGGGAATAATATAACAGAATGCCCTGGTTTCTTCAATTGTAGTTGAATACAGATGTAGTTGGGCACAGATGTAGTCAAGTGCAGATCTTCGGGTCAAGCCCGAAGATGACATAATACATTTTGTGTCATTCCCGGGCTTGACCCGGGAATCTGTACAACACAATCAATGTACAGATTGTCCGGTCAAGCCGGACAAAGACCCCGAAACAAGTTCGGGGTGACGTTGTATTACACTCTATACTTAATCTTCTTACCAGTGCCTTCGTAGAGCTTTTTGCGCATTTCGGCAATCTGTGGGTCAGAGATGTAGTCGTCGAAGCTCATCATGCGGTCTATGATTCCGTTTGGTGTGATTTCTACAATGCGGTTTGCAATAGACTGAATGAACTCGTGGTCGTGAGAACTAAACAAAAGCACGCCAGGGAAGGCAATCAAGCCTTCGTTAAGCGACTGAATTGCTTCCAGGTCAAGATGGTTTGTAGGGTCATCCATAGTAATACAGTTAGCCCCGCTTAACATCAATTTTGAAAGCATACAGCGAACCTTTTCACCACCCGACAAAACCTTAACCTTTTTCAAAGACTCATCACCGCTGAACAACATACGACCAAGGAAGCCGCGCACATAAGCGTCGTCCTGCTCTTTAGAATACTGTTTGAGCCATTCAGTGATGTTCAAATCATTATTAAAGCTCTCGCTGTTATCGCGCGGCAGGTAAGACTGCGAAGTAGTCTGTCCCCAGAAGAACTCACCACTATCCGGCTTTTTCACCCCATTGATAATATCAAAAAGAGCAGTTACTGAGTTATGTTCAATACCAACAAAAGCAATCTTGTCAGTACGGTTCACAACCAGTGAAAAATCCTTGAGCAGCTGGTTACCGTCAGCGTCAGTGTAGTTCAGCTTTTTAATCTCAAGAACATTGTTACCAATTTCGCGGTCAGCCTTAAAGTTTACATAAGGGAACTTACGGGTAGAAACCGGAATCTCTTCGAGCGAGTCGGCAAGCTTGTCGTAAATCTTTTTGCGGCTGGTAGCCTGCTTAGCCTTAGAAGCGTTAGAGCTGAATCGCAGAATGAACTCTTTCAAATCCTTCATCTTATCTTCAGTCTTCTTCTGCTGCTCGTGAGCCTGGCGCTGCATAATCTGAGTCATCTGATACCAGAAGTCATAGTTACCACTGAACTGAGTAATCTTACCAAAGTCAATATCACAAATGAAAGTACAAACCGTGTTCAAAAAGTGACGGTCGTGGGAAACAACAATAACAGTGTTCTCAAAATCCAGAAGGAAGTTTTCAAGCCAGGTGATAGATTCAATGTCCAAACCGTTAGTAGGCTCATCAAGAAGCAGAGCATCAGGGTTACCGTAAATAGCCTGAGCCAAAAGCACGCGCACCTTCTGACCTTCATCAAGTTCGCTCATCATCTTGTCGTGGAACTCTTCTTCAAGACCAAGACCGCTGAGCATCTGCTCAATCTCGTTTTCAGCCTCATAACCGCCAAGCTCACCAAACTCAGCCTCGAGCTCCGCAGATTTAATACCATCTTCCTCAGTAAAGTCAGCCTTAGCATAAATCTCATCGCGCGCCTTGCTAACTTCATAAAGTTTAGGAAATCCCATCATAACAGTTTCTTTCACAGAGTACTGATCAAAAGCAAAGTGATCCTGCTTCAAAACCGCCATACGCTCGCCAGGAGTCATAAAAATCTGGCCGGAATCCTTTTCAAGTTCACCACTGAGCAGCTTCAAAAAAGTAGACTTGCCGGCACCGTTGGCACCAGTAATTCCATAACAGTTTCCCTTGTTGAACTTAAGATTTACATCCTTAAAAAGCGGCTTTTCGCTAAAAGACAAACTAACGTCACTAACAGTAATCATTCAAAAATCCTTAAAATTGATTATATTATTGAAGGTGGGGAAAGCCTTCCCCTCGCTCCCAAGCAAGTCGCTCCGCGTGCCGCCAGTGCAGGCACTGCCGCCCCGCTCCGCTTTGTTGCTTGTCCGCTACCCCTTCTCCTAAGGGGCTCCGCCCCCTAAAACCCCCGCCTCAGGGAGCCGAAAAAGTTTTATTATAATACCACAAAAAACATTAAGTGTCATTCCCCGCCGGACATGGAGAGAGGTCGCCGGCATGGGGAGCGGTGGCAGTCATTGCGTGAGGGCGGCCATTGAGAGAGATCGCAGACATTGTGTGTCCGCACTTCGTCATTGAGTGCCGCGCTCGCCACTGCGTGTCCGCTCCCGGCACTGCCTCTCCGAACACTTTTTTTGATTTTTTTCACAGAATCTCTCAAAATGAATTCCGAAAATTGCATACTTTGGCAAATTTATATATAGAGGACTTTATGCAACGTTGGCGGCGGCGGGGAATATGGCAAAAAGTGTGGAAAATGACTTCTCAGCAGATAGATTTGGAAATTCTCAAATTCTATCTGCCGAAAGCTCGCTCTGAAAAAGCAAAATGCCCGCCCTCAGCAGATAGATTTTGATTTTTTCAATTTTCTATCTGCTCAAAATATGCCGGAACAGGTAAAAGTGAACTTCATCATCCAAAAAGCTCGCCGCCACGCACTTTTTGAGCAGATAGAATTCCACAAATTGCCTGTTCTATCTGCTCAAAGTGGCTAAAGTCCTCCCCAAACACAATTTTGCGGCAGATAGATTTCCAAAAATCACATTTCTATCTGCCCAAAACACCCGATTCAGGAGAAAAGCATGCAAACAGAACTCATCCATCCAGACATTCTCACGCCCCAGCTGGCCGCCCGGCTCGAAGAACTCAAGAATTGCCTTGAAATAAAGAAAAAATCCCAAAGATATGCGCCCGAGGGGCACCTGCGCATTTCGCAAACTCCCGGAGTTCGCCTTCCACAATTTTTTCACATCACAAATCCAAAAGATTTCAATGGAAACTATATCGCCCACACAAAAAAGGCTTTCATTTCAAAGCTGGCGCAAAAAGACTATGATGCCAGACTAATCAAAATCCTGCAGGCACAAATAAAGTCGCTGGAAAAATACATCGAGTGCAGCAACCGTAAAATTGAGCAACTTTATGCCCGCATGAACAAAATCCGCCAGTCGCTAATTACACCGGTTACTCTCACAAATGCGCAATATATAGAAGAATGGAAGCACATCACATGGCAAGGCCTCCCCTTCAACGAAGATTCCAACGAATATTACACCTCCAACAAAGAAAGAGTTCGCTCCAAATCAGAAGTTATCATTGCCGACCTCTTAGCACGCGAAGGTATTCCTTACAGGTACGAGTTCCCCTTCGAGTTCAACGACGTAACCTTTCACCCCGATTTTCTTTGCCTCAATCTCCGCACACGACAGGAGCTCATCTGGGAACACTTTGGCATGATGGATTTTCCAGACTACATGGAAAGAGCAATTCAGAAAATCAGAATATATAATGAAAACAATTATTTCATCGGAAAGAACCTGATAATCACAATGGAAACACAATTCAATCATTTAAACATACATCAGCTGGAACGACTTATAGAGACATATTTAAGCTGAGGTTGAAGAACCACACTCCACGACAATTGTTTAGTTCCTTGAGATATTAGCAAATATATAACAAAATATTCATATCTTTTTTCACAAATCTTTTCCTTTTTTTGAATAAGTCTCACCATTATATATATGAAGTTTTTTTTTGATTTCTGTGAGGAATCGTAAAAAAGAGATGACAAATTGTATTACGTGGAGTATTATATAATGGATTTTGAATGGGATGAAAATAAAAACAAAATCAATAAAGCTAAACATGGGATTTCTACTGAACGAGAAGATAGAACACGAATTATTTCAGCCAGATTGGCAGAGAAAAAAGAAAAGGAGGCTTATTATAGCAATTGTTAGTTATACATTGAAACCGGAGACAAAAATGACTACGGGACAGAAAAAAGAAATTAGACAAGCGGCAAAGAAGCCAATTGTATATGATGAGGATTGTCCTGAGCTTACAGTAGAACAACTTGATGAATTTGCCAGCCTTGCGCGTAAACAAAGAGAAGAACGAAAACGAAAAGTCGTGGCCCTAAGGATAAAACCAAAAACTCTGGAAAAAGCAAAGAAACTGGGAAAAGGCTACACAGCAATTCTCAGCAGAATGATTGATTTGTGTATTGATGATAAAGAACTCTTAAAAAAATGTCTTTAGTTTTTCTTGCAGATTCCCCGTGACAGAAACAGTAGCTTTGAACCTGTGCCATAAGCAGCATGCGGCCACAATCAATGCAGATATCACAAGCAGTCTGCTCCCACAGGGAAAGCCCACACCAATCCTGGACAAACTTGTAAAGAATGAAAAAGTACAATAATTGTCACCCGGATGGATGACAATTACTGTCCTTTTTTATGCCTCGCGGCAATTATTTCTTTGCGGCGCGCTTTTTGAGTGCGATGATTGTGAGAGCGGCAGCAGCGGCACAGAGAGCAGCAATTGCCAGAATGATTGCAGCAGTAGAAGCTGATGGACTTTCTACGCTTGCCTCAGGCAGATCCGGCTCTGCACTCAAAGGAGCGGCTGCTTCTGCTTCAAGGCTTGCACTAACTTCATCAACTGCCGGCGCGGTATCTTCCACAACTTCTGTCACAGCTGATACAGTGGCAGCCACAGTTTCTACAACTTCGTTCACCGGAGCGGTAGATGTTTCGGCAACAGATTCAGCAGTAACTTCCGCATTCTCAGCAGCTACAAGCTTTTCAACAACCTTTTGAGACTTAGCAGCCTTTGCAGACTTCTTCGATTTCTTACCAGCTTTCTTTGCAGAAGACTTAACTTCATCCTTCACAGCCTCAACAGCAGTGTCCGAACCGCCATTAAACACATCATTTACCCAGCTGCTCAAACTTACACTACGAGTCTTAGGAGCCTCGCCAGCAGTACTTGAACTTGTACTTGTAGCCGAGTAAGAATTGCCCTTAGTGCGGAAGCCGAAGATGCTGCGCTGGTTGTTGTTTGAGGCACCAACGGTTGTACTTCCATCTGTACCAGGAACTATAAATACATTCTTTGGAACATTATTAACTTTTATGACAGCATATGCAGCTGTATCACCCTTAGTAAACGTAGGACTTACATTAGTTACAGAATATTCTGATTCTGTCCATGTATTATTTGCCCATGTTAATGTTACATTGTCAGAACCAGATTCAACAGAAGTAATTGTAACCTCTTTAGGTATCTTTATTGTAATTGTAATACCACCATTTTCACTCCAAGTATTACCAGAAAGAATAATATCATCTGCAGTCAATTGCTTAGCAGCAACAGTCATAACTTCCTTAGACATCAGGCCACTACCTACTGTAAGAGTTATTGTCTGAGCTGTCCATGTAGCAGCTGGAATATTACTCAAAGTTACTACGTCATCACTTTCACTAAGAGTTGCAGTAATATCAGTTTCTCCACACTTTGCACTTACACCAGCTCTTAAAAGAGCTAAATGACTTGCGTCACCCTTCAATGTAATTGCTACTGTTGGATTTTCACCAGAAGTATCTGCATCACCAATGATTTCAATATCTTCAGCTGTAAGTGCCTTACAAGGAATTGTAAGAACAGTCTTAGCTGCAAGTGTTGTATCAACAGTATTTTTTACAAGTACCTTAATTGGCTGGTCATCCCAAATCTTAACCTCTTCCCAAGCAGTTTTTCCCTCTGGCATACCAATTGTGAATGTACTTTCACCCGGTGTCCATGAAAGTTTTGCTGAAGAAGAACAACTAGAATCAAGTTCTACACCAAAAACATTTTCCATAGTAGCACCATCTGGTAAGCCGATTGTAAATTCATATGGATCAGTTTGTTCAGTCCACTCCTTACCATCAATTGTTACATCACTAAGCACAAGTGCAGGAACATTGAATACATTCTTTGTTATTGTTTTTTCATCATTAACTTTATAAACAATATTTACAGTTTTTCCGCTCCAGCCTTGCTGAACATTAATCTTGTAGACTGAATTTACAGCATCCCAAGGAGTTGTTGCATCTTGAGTAGCCCCCTCTACAGACAGCTTTGTTGAGTCAATTACAGGTCCAATTGCTTTGGTTCCATCTTTTTCATTCAGACCATCAATCTCAATTTTTAGCTCATAATCACCTGAAGAAGTAAATCTTGGGTCATTATCACCTATTTTTATACGGATATCGTCAGCACTGATAGCAGGCACAGTAAAGACTTTTGATTTTGTAACTGTGTCACTAAATTTAACGTCAATATCTTTAGGTTCCCAATCTTTAAAGAATTTAACATTAATAGTATTTTCTATACCACCTGCTAATTTTCCGTAAGAAACTCCAAGAGCTGGGATATCACTTGCACTTGCTGGCAATGTACAATCAAATGTTATTGTTTTTGAACCATCATCTCCAGCAGTATCTCCATCCCATGTTGTAGTAGGTTCAAATGTAATATCATCAGCATTAATAGCTCTGATTGTAAATACATTTTCCAAAGTGATTGTATCATTTACTGTGAGTGTTACATTCTTTGCTTCCCAATCAATTCCAGGAACACCCGTTATTGTAACGACTGGATTAGCTTCATTAACATCAGTTGTCCAAGACACAGTTACACCATCAACACCAGAAGATTCAATCTTCGTAATATTACCAACACCTGCATCATGTTCAAATCTGATTGGAAGATCATATGAAGTAGTATCTCTTGATTTCGATTCCCCTATTACAGGAGTTTCTCCAGCATTGATGAAAATATCACCGGGTTGTAGAACTTTTGCTCGAATAAAGTTTTCAAAAGTTTTTGTTACAACAACATCGTTATCGGAATTAACACCTGTTACAGTAATCTCAACACTTTGAGGTTGCCAGATCTGGGTAATAGCTAAAGTAACTTTAAGACCAGAAAGGTTAAGCCAGCCTTGAGAACCATCTAATGTTGGTTGATTAGCATAACCATTAAATGTAACAGTTGCATCAGTTACAACACCATCAACCTTTGCAGTTACAGACTTAATAATACTTCCTACAGGTGGATTTACTGCAAATTCATAACTTGAAGGAGGATTATCCCAATTTGTCACAGTTGGAGGTGTAATCTCAGTTTTTGAGGCATCTGATGTAAAGATATCATCTACAATCCACCACAAAGAACCAGCATCATCATTTTTACCAATCTTAACTGCACTTGAAGTTTCATTTCCTACAGCATCACGAAGGTAAAGTTTAATCTCACTATGAGTAGTTTCAACAGGTGGCAAGTCGATTATATAATCAGTATCAGTGACACCTACTGGTTTCCAGCCAGAATTTATATCTTGTTCCCCACCAATAACTATTGTTTTATACTCAGCTAAACCAGAATAATATGAAAAGTCATTTGTATGTAGCGCATCTCCTGATTCACCAGTATATTTAAATCCATCTGGTATGCCAGACTTTGGAATAGAAATAGACAAACCTCTAGAATAGTAATTTGTCTTACCAGTCCATCCAGCATTTTCTTTATCTTGAACTATAGAAATAGTTGAAGAAGGTGTATAACCATGCAAACGATTCGTAGCTGTTATATTATCGTAACTCAAATAATTTGCAGCAATTTCAGGAGCGTAAACATCGCGTCTCCAGCGAATATCAACATCTTTCATATCACCATTAAGTAAAAAGTTTTCTGATGTATAAGTACTATTATCAGTTGTTGCTACTAACTGTGCATAAAGCTGACTTCCACCATAGGCATCATTATTTTCAAAATTACTAACTTTTAATGCAATATAACAATAATAACGACCGTTACTATTCTTATTGTCAGAAGGATAAACTTTCATATTACCATCTGTAATACTAGCTGAACCTCTTGCTGCTGAGCCAGCCCAGTCACCTCCCCATACATCATTTAAGAATACCTGATTTGGTGTATCTGTATTATGTGTATCTTTGTCATAGTCAATATCAGCTTTATTTTTTAATGTACATTCTAATAATAACCAACCGTCATTAAAGAATCTTGTTCCATGTCGTTTACCATCTAGATCTGTAGTTATTGCACTATAAGCTATATTCGCTAAGGTAATTGTTTTAGCTTGAATATCGTTTTGAATTAAAGTTTTTGCATCAGAAGCTGTAATGTCAGTTGTAGATGTTATTAACTTTATATCTGAAGCCTGATGGTTAAGATCTGAATAAGTATATTGAACTGTCAAAGGCTCACTAATATTACCAACAACATCAACTGCATAGTATTTTCTTATTGTCGTAGTCTTTGAAGGATTTAAAATACTACCATCCAATAATAGAGGCAGATTTTCCGTAAATACATTTTTCAATTCAGTAAAGCTGTAAAAATTTGTATCATAATTTGGTGTACCACTAATTACACCAGTACTGTAATTTTGTATATAAACGTCTTCTCTATTACGTTTTACAGTTGTATATTCAGTTTTTCTAATTTCATTACCGCTTTTATCTGTAACCAGATAACCAATTATTTTATCTGGTTTATTAAAGCTAATTTTCATTCTTTTTAGCTCTTTATCAGTTAAAATAACTTTGTAATCAACACCGGTATCAAGAGTATCTGTCGATTTTTTAGCATAATTACTATCGTTTGGAGCGGTATTATTATTAATATCCTTTGAGGTTTTAATACTTGTAACACTATTATAATTATTAATTGTCAATGTTGGCTTAGCAGGTGTACCAGCATAATAAGTCAACTTTGTCATTGTCTTTGTTTTATATTTGTATCCATCAAAATTAGCAGTTTGACCTGTGACAGGAGGAGTAAGAGTTGATTTATTACCAAGCACATCTTTAAGGTAAATTTTTTCTACGTCTACGCCTGTAACAAGGGCTGTAATATCTGTCTTACCATCTACACCATTGAATGTCGTCCAATCAGATTCGTTGTTAGAGTCGACAAAACTATATTTGAAGGTCTGTAAAGAGTTCTTGATTCCGGCATCGGTAACTGCAAAATTAACCTTTAATTCTTTACCAGCTTCGGCAGTGTAATAATAGGTAGTTTCTTGATTTTTAGGTACTCCGTTAATAGAACCCTTTTGAAGCTCAATTGTAGGATTTTTATCAGTTGCCCCAGTACGAGTTGTTAGTTCTGGGCCTTTTTTATCCAGGTGGATTTTGAAGTACTGGTAACTGTGGTTACCGGCTTTATCTTTTGCATCAATCTGGAAGTAGGTTCCATCTTCAGCATAAGCAAGACTTGATGAACTTAGATAGTCATATCCATTTGTAGAATCAGTTCCCAATGCATAACCAGAACTTGTTGATGATTTAATCAGAGCCCAGGCACCACCATTCCATCTGTTTATTAAGACTTTGTCAAAGTCGCTTGCTACTGATTCGGATTTAAAGTTTACATGGAATTTCGAAGTACCAGATTTATTTACCCAAAGCTCCTGCACTTCACCATCTTCAAAATGAGAAATATCTGTATGTAAGGTTGCAGTTCGTACATGATAATTAGTTAAACCCTCTACATCATTAATTGGATCTGTTTTGGTATCTTCGTGAATAAATTTAGTATCTGAACCTTCTTTAGTAACAAATGAAATTGAATTAAAAGTTGGTGGAGTAGTATCGAAATAACATTTCAAAGTTCTTGTAAGCTGATTTCCAACATTATCATAGAAATAAGCAGTTACGTCTGTTGGAGTATTGTTCTTTGACCATTCTTTGTAAATTTCGAATGGAATTTCAAGATAAGCATTTGTTGCAGAAGCACCACCATCAGCATGTTCTACATCATTAGAATTAAGAGTAAAGCCTTTATAACCAGAACCTGAATCAGGATCACTAAAGAAAGCATTTGGAATCTTAATTGTTATAGGTTCTTCGTCATTTGCTTTTTCTCGGGTACCAGCAATTCTAACGTTAATGTTAGAACCATCTGAGTTTACATAGTATTCTCCATCAACATTACAAATCTTACCTGCATAATTGGTTGTTATAGAACTAGTTACAGGTGCTGTATCATTTTTAAACTTCAGGCTGCTACCCATTTTATAGCTTTCAACGTTACCAGTCCAATCCATTACGTGGAGATAAAGAGCTGTACCTGGATTATTATTGATTAACTGATATGGAAGAACTGCGTTAATCTTTGTACCAGTATATTTGTTAGCATAAGTAGAGCCGGTACTTACTGGCAAATATGCATTTGTAGAATTTTTATAAGTATAGGTTTCCAAACCTACATCAAATTGTGTTGCGGGTTTTTCAATTGATGCCGTTTTTGCATCTGTACCAGAACCTGCATACCATTTTCCAGTTGCCTCAGCATCGCCCTGAGAATTGTCTGTACTTCCACAAGAATCATAAGCCGGAGCAGTTGAACTTGTAGACCAGCAGAAAGCTTTAATACCTGTAATTTCCTTAGAAACTGTAAGTTTTACAAATGGAAGATATTCTCGTTCTGATACAAGCATTCCATTACCTTCATTTTCTACCTTATTTGTAACACCCCAGGTGGTTTCAGCAGGTGATTTTATAAGAGTGCTACCGTTTGAACTTTGGGTAGGGTCGGATCTAATCCAAACAATATCAGAACCAGCATAATATGGTACATAACCATTGTTATCTGAAATAAGAGCTTTTACATTTTCTGTAGTGCTACTAAGGGTTCTTGGATCAGCTCCTGTTTCAGTAAGAGTAACAACTGGGGCTTCACCATCATAAAGCCACATATCAAAACCGGAACGGCTTGATGATTTTAGAGCCGACTTACTTACATTACTGTTTACAACCTTACCAATTTCATAGTTTCCTACACGGTCTTCAAAGATATACCAGATGTAATATGGCTGAGGTTCGTGAGTAGTTGCATCATTAACAGTCCACCCGAGTGTAGAATAATCTGGCTCCGGATAATCAAATACGATTGTTGCCTGATCTTCATTTGTTGGAGCTTTTACACCAACCCAATTTGTTCTATAGCTTGTAGCAGCATGAGTTACAGAACCAGCTATTTGAACTTCATCTTTTACTATATCCTGATAATCTGGAACAGCAGAATCAGTAGTACAATAGAGCAATGCACGACAGGTGTAGTCATTTGCTGTACCGGCAGCTGCATTTGAATCTGGACTTGTAATTGGAGTCTTTGTTCCAGTTTCGAAGCGAACAGATTCTGGACTTCCAGAATACTGCAAAGTGAGAGCGAGTTTTGCTTTCTTGTAGTTTTCAGCAGTATCAGTAATTTTTTGAATCCTATTATTTGCATCTACATAAAGAGCTGTATTGTAGTAGGTTGCATTCTTTGTTTTATCTTTCATAAATCCAAAGGTTTCACCTACACCATCATGTCCAGTATCTGCATTTCCACTCTGGCTATTCCAGTAATAATTTTTTGAATTCCAGCTTAAAATATCACCATCGGTATCTTCTGCATCGGTATCTTCTGTGTAAGTCAAATGAGGATTCTGAACAATTTGAGGAGTAACTACTACACCATTTGGGGTTGATTGATTACCAAGTTGAGCATCAAAATCAAAGCTGGCAGCTACATTTCCATTTAAGCCGAGCACTACATAATTCATGTTTCCACAACCATCACGTAAGAATACTGTAATTGGAGGAGTACTTTTTGTATTTGGAACTTCAATTACGAGGTTACCTGATGGATCAACATAACTGTAAATATCGTTTCCTGAATCACGGTTTTTCTGAGTATTTTCTGTTGGAATTGAATCTTTTGGAGTATATGGCCACCAGTTGTTATAACCAGATTGTACACGCCAGGTTGGATCAGCAGAACTTCTTTCACTACTAGCACCAGAAACACTTGTATAACCAAAGTAGTCACTTACTATTTTTGCGGCATCCCTATTACCATAACCAGCATTTGCAATTGTAGAACCACCACCTGGGAAAGTAGTATCTCTTGGTACTGCCGGTTCATAAGCAGTTGTTGTTGCGGTTGCTGTAGGCCATGCACCATACCAGGTAGAAATTGCATACTGTACAATTGGAGAATTATCCTGTTTTGCAGTTAATTCACCATAAGTTGAAGTTGCAGAAGTAATTTTAGTACCATTAAGATAAATATAATCATCTGTAGAAGTACCACCTAACTTAAGGTAGAGCTTAAATTTCTTTTCTGCTTTTTTAGTTACAAATTTTACGGTTCTGATAGCGTTTCTTGTTACTGAGGAATCACTATAACTTCCAAAGTTATAAGAATTGGAATTATATGGAGTAGTATCTGCACCTGCATTTCGGTAAATACTATAACTTGCATCAGGACTTTCAATTATTTCTCGGTTTGCAAAACCAGTTGTAGCAGGTCTTGAAATGTCTTTTACAACTGCAAAATGGAATATATCACTGACGTTTCCTGCTTCATCAACAATTACTGCAGAATACTTACCGGTTGGGATTCCAAACCAAAGAGCTTCGCTTGTTGCCGAGCTTCCGTTTTCGGTTACTCTTGTGTTATTATTTATATCCTGATTATTATTTGTTCCAGAAAGAATCTGTGACTTTGTAAGAGAGAAACTGTCATCAAGCTTATAGTACAAGAATGTCTTATTTCGTACATATCCTCCAAGACATACATTATCTGTCGCACGGAAGCCGAGGACTGCTCCGTATGTTGTTGGCCGTGTCAAACCTGAAGAAGAACTTGAAACCTCACCTTTTACGGTATAGTAACCACTGTTATATGTAGTTGCAGTATAGAAAGTTGGAACAGTTTTTGTTCCATAAGATACAGATACACCAGAGGCAGCTTCTTCATTTGCATGTGGATAAACATTTATAGAAGGCTTGTAATGAGCATATTTAGTATAATTTGCAGCAAAGAGTTTTTCCAGTTGTGGTGGAGTATTATCAAAATAAATGCTGTCAGTTACAACAGAACTTTCTCTATTAACAAGGTCACGAACTTTAAGAGTTACAGATTTGTTCTCACCAGAAGTTACATTATCAAGCTGAACATTTGTAATTGTAACCTTTACAGCATCCCTAATGACAAGGTTCTTTGTATCAGTTGTTTTTAAAATGAGCGTTTTGTTGTCTTCAGAAAGAACATATGGAATTCCACTCATTGTACCTGCTGTTACAGTAGTATTCGCTGTAAAGCTGGCATTTGTAATTACAAACTCATGGTAACCTGAGCCATGCGCTTCTGAATCATTAAGTTCGAATTCCATATTTACTACAGAATCATTTGTATAATTTTCTGAAGCTGTAATTGAATCTACAGTGTCAGTAGTAGTACCACGGTCTAATAATTTAAATGTATCAGTTTTTATAGCAGGAGAATAGCTGTCTGAATTAATCTTCTGTCCGTCAGGTACCCCCTGAACCTTAGTAACAGAATTTGAAGGATTCATAGCTACATCGGAAACTTTTACACTGACCTTGTTTTCAGATTTTTCTTCTGTATCAATATTGCTGAATCCTATATTCTCAACAAGAATCTTAAATTCAAGATTTGTCTGATTTTTATTCAATGCATCACCAGCATGATTAATAGTAATTGTTTTGTTTGCTGGCTTTATAGTATATTTTGAACTCTCAACAGGTGTTTTAGTTCCATCTGGAGAAACTATATAAAGTTTTGTTAATGATTCATCAAGAGTTACATTTTCTGCAAATGTAATTACCTTAATACCAGAACCATTTTCATTTATTGTAATATATAAAGGAATAGAGTCTGGAGACTTGGCAGAACCATTTACATAGCTCATTGGCAGCCAGTATTCTTCAGTTGTACTAATACCGTTTGTTGTAAACTGGTATGCTTTTATTAAATCTGGAATTTCAAGTTCTCCGGTAATTACAGGAGGAGTACTATCAATATCTATTACTTTTGTATCAGATACTTTATTTTCAGCTGCATCAAGCATAATTACATCAACATTATAAGTACCTGCCTGTTCTGTACCGTTAAGCTTAAGATTTTCAAATGTGAATGAACCAGAAGTTTTTGGCTCTGTTAATATGATATAGCGGTTATTTGTATCAAGAACATAGTCTGTATTTTTTACAAGTTCTGTACCATTATATTTAAGTGCAAAATCATTTTCATTAAATGGTGCATCAAATGAACTTGTATTACCTGTAAGATGTATATCAAACTTAATTACTTTAATACCTGCAGTCTCTTCTGTAAAATCAATTTTAAGTGTCTGAGTATCTATTTTTACATCTTTTTCACTACCTGTTGTTACGCTGGTATCATCAGTTTCCCAGGTAATTGAATCTACACGTGGATTAACTGTATCTAAACGTAAAGCTTCTGTTTCTGCACTAACTTCAGTTGTAAGACCTACAAAGTCTGTTAAATCGACTTTTACTTTCTGATCTCCTTCTACAGAGCTAAGAATCTGAACATTTGAAAACTCTAACGTATTTGCGGCAACAAATACATCATTAAAAATAACTGATTTATAATCAGATGTATATGAATATCCGGTTGATGGGAGTACAATTCCATCTACTTTAATTTCTGTTGAACTTGTAAATACAGCATTGTCTGTAAGAGTAATTTTTTGTACACCACTACCATCGGAATCACTTTCTGCTTTTAGAGTAAGAGTAAGAATTATATTATTGTTATCTGTATAATGAGTTTTATCATAAGCCAGTGTATCTGGATTTGTTGCTGATTTATGAGCAGAGTCTTCTATCTTAAGCCCTGTAATTTCTGGTCTTGTTGAATCTGCAAAAATGATTTCACCTTTACTTGCATCATTATAATAAATGTCATAAGAACCAGTTGCATTATTTTTATTTGAACCTTCCCAGCCTACAAAGTCAGTTATTGAAAGAGATGTCTGATTACCATTATTTGTGTTAATGTTTTTTAATTTTATATTTTCAAGTGTGAATTCTGCTGTTGGCGAAACAGATGTTCCCTTGAGTTTTGGATTACTGTGATTAAGCAAAGTAATTTTGCGATTTGCAGTATCAAGAGTGTAATCTACACCTTGAATAAGATAATCATTACCAACTTTAATTCTTGTATCATCTGTAAATTCTACATCTTTTGATGCTACATCTTTTGAAAGTTCAATAAACTTAAGACCAGTTCCGACTTCGCTAAAATTAACAACGAAATCTACTTTTGAAAGATTTCCATTTTCATCAAATTTATCGTGTGGCATCCACCATGTTTTTGTATGAGTATTGTCCTGGTAAACTGTGCGAGATTTTACTGCTTCAATCTTTACTTTGTTAACTACTGGTGCAGTTCGATCCATAAAGACTTCTTTTTTATAAACTTTAGTATTATCAGCTGGCTGAGGATTTTTATTTTCGGCAGCATCAAGCAAAGTAATCTTGATATTGTATTGTCCTTCCTGTGCAGTCTCTGCAAGCTTTAAGTTGTTGAAATTGAAAGTTCCTGAGTTTTTATTATCTCTTAATAATATATAAGGACCTGAAATTTCATAAGGAACCGGATCATTATTATAAGTAAGCTTAAAGTCTGAATATCCAAAAGGAGTTTCATAAGAAGCACCATCGTCATAACT
This sequence comes from uncultured Treponema sp., assembly GCA_946532115.1. GTDB lineage: Bacteria > Spirochaetota > Spirochaetia > Treponematales > Treponemataceae > Treponema_D. Next base: position 6,267 of record CAMNBC010000021.1, on the reverse strand, counting down.
AACATCAAATCTGATTACTTTTACACCGGCAGTTTCTTCTACAAAGTCAACCTTAAGAGACTGATCAGACACAACTACGGACTGGACATTTCCTATAGAAACAAGAGGATCTGTTGTATCCCAGTTAATACCATTTTCACCAATAACTGGACTTACTGTATCAAGTATAATAGTATTTGACGAAGTACTAGCAACTGTATCAAGTCCAACAAGGTCTGTAAGATCAGCTTTTACAATCTGATTTCCTTGTTCTGATGAAACTATATATACATCGGAAAATTCAATTTCATTTGCAGCAACAAATACTTTAGCAAAGGTAACTGATTTATTATCTGCTGCAAAAGTATATTCATTTTCTGGAAGTTGAATGCCATCAACTTTTATTTTTGTTGCAGAAGTAAAAATTGCATTTTCAGAAAGGTGGATTGTTTCTACACCACTGCCACTGTGTACATCTTCTGCAACTAGATTAAGAATGAGAGTTACATTCTGACTGTCAGTATAATTATTTTCATTTCTTCCTTGAGCATCTGGGTTTGTAAGGTTATTCTGAGCAGCATCTTTGATTTTAAGTTCAGCAATCTGCGGAGGTGTAGAATCAGCAAAAATTAAAGTACCTGTTGTTTCATCCGGATAATAAACTAAATATTGTTCATTTTCACCACTAGTACCTTCGACAATATTCGATTTTTCATTATCTACAAAATCTTCTACAATAAATGAAGGTTTATTACCAGCAGCATTATTTACATTTTTGAGTCTTACATTTTCCAGTGTTATTTCGAACTGGTTACTGTCAGTATTGTTTATAAGTATTGTGTTATAATGATCAAGCAAAGTAATTAAATTATTTGTTGTATCAAGGTTATAGTCTGTGCCTGCAACAAGATATTCTTCACCTTTTTTGATTTTTGATTCAGCTGTAAATTCTATATCTTTTGAAAGTTTAATTGTTTTTAGACCTGAACCTGCCTCATTTGCAATAACCTGGAATGATACTTTATCTGGATTACCATTTTCGTACATTTCTTTTGGTATCCACCAGGTCTTTTCTGTCTGTCCGTAAATTGAACGAACTTTTGCTCCTACAACTTTTACTTTATTGATTTCTGGTGGTGTTGTATCACGAGAAATAAGAGTAGTTGCTGTTTCTGGAGTTTTATTTAATGCAGAGTCGTACAAATCTACGCATACTGTATATTTACCATCATTTTCACCAAGAGTGAGTCCATAAATAAATAAAGTACCTGTTGTAATTTTTGAAGAATCATCAACTTTGAAAACTTTTATTTTATCTGTAGTTGCATTGTCATCGGCAGCAATTGCAATTTCCTGAGCAGAGGAAGGAATTGCATCTGCATCTACAGACCACTTTACCTTAAACTTTTCTGAATCAAGAGGAACTGCAACTTCCTGATTATCTTTTTTTACATGAATTTCTATTCTGCGGATACCAGAACCTGCATTGTTTTCATTTGTCTCTGTAAAGTTTACTTTGAGAATTTGTTCAATTAAAGCAGGCTTTGAGTTATGCTGTGCAAAAGAACCATCTTCGTTTACAAAATCTCCATATGCAGCCTTAAGTTTAACACTCGGTGCCGTATTATCATACATAATAGAATCCAGCAGTACTGGTTCAGAAAGGTTACCCATATCATCTTTAAGATAAAGGGTGATATCTACAGGGCCGTCTACAGAAGGGGCTGTCGCATTTGCAAGATTATAGTGAAGGCTTGTTGTTCCATCTGTTTCATCGTGGATGCGCTTCCAGGTTGAATCATCTTTGCTGATTTTTTCTGTAACGTTTCCTACTTTAAAAGTCCACCAGAGGTTCTTGTCGAGTGCGCGGAGTTTTTCGTGGCCGGCATCGTGAATCTTGTTTGATGGTGAATCGAACAATTCCATAGAACCAAGAGATGAATTGTTATACCAGAAGTATGGAGCAAGTGCAGAATTTGAAATTACCTGTTTGTTTGCTTTTACGTATGCAGAATCAATTGGGGTTGTATCTTTTACAACGAAGATTGATTTAAATCCGTTATCGTGCTTATCAATAAAAGGTGCGCCTTTATCACCAGGACCACCGGCGTTACCGGTCATATCACCAGCCCAGACATCAATTCTAATAAGTCCGTCCGGCAGATTACTTACATCGTATGAATAAATCATACCACCGGTATATTTGTTTCCATCTTTATCTAGTGGAACCATATCTGTAAACTGCTTACTGAGATTTGCATTCTGGTCGATTGTTCCGGAAATGTATGTGTAACTCTTCTTACCTATCTGATAAGTTGTAGAATTTGTTTCATCAATTGTGATTGGGTTTCCGTTAGCATCAATATAGAGGCCTGCGGAAATGTAAATGAGGGCAACGTTATCTTCACTCAAGTCTTTAGCAGGGTTGATATCTGCATTACCTGAGTTAATAATATCATTTGCTTTAACAAAGATGTTGAGCTTGTCGTAAACGCGCTGTGCAATTACTGCAGAAGTGTATTTTTCGCTTTCGATTTCTTTTGGGGCATTTTTTGATTCGGTTGTGGCGGTACCTTTCATTTCGCCATCTTCACCAAAGGTTACGAAGACGTCACATATATCACCTGTACCACCGTAGATAACTTCAATCATTGGAGCAAGGCTGTCGGTACTTGTACCTGTCTGGAATTTGAAGGTGTAGTTTCCGTTCATTGAGAAGCCGTAAAGATCTTCAAGTCCTTCAAGGAGTGTTACTGTAATGTACTGTCGGTTATCGAGGAGCTGATTATCCTTAAGCTTGAGGGTAAGCATTTTTTTAGACTCACTGAAAGAATAGTCAAAATATTCTGTAATGTCGTTTGCTTCCATTTCTTTGTCATCATCTGTAAAGACTGCGGCACTGGTAGAAATGTTAAAGTTGAGGTTTCCTTCTGAGTCTTTGATTGTATCTGTATTAATTGGTTTTGAGAAAAGGATTCGGATTGAGGTGTTCTTTACTATATTTGAGTCACCGGCACCTGGAACTGACTGAACGTAAGAAGGTCTTGTTGCAACAATTGGAATAATAAAGATGTCGTTGCGTTCTGCAAGAATTTTTACATCTGTTGCAGGGTTTTTAGGGTCGGAAAAATATACTATTTCTGAAGAAAGCTCTTTTGATTTATAGTTTTCGTTATAATCTTCCTCACTAATATAAGTGAGTTTTGAGTGCTGTTTATCTGTTGCAAAATCTTCTGTAGAGAAAGCTGCCCAGCGTACGAAACCATAGTCATCATTTGTAACGGCAGAAATTTTTGAAGCAACATCTACCTTCATTGTAGTGCTACCCTGAGGTTCTGTTGTACCCATCTTTGCATTTGCATAACGCACATAAACATTAATTGGTGCGGCATTTGCGTCGTGAACCTCAGATTCAATTTGTTCCATAAAGTCGTCATTCGACATCCAGTTATCGCAGGAACCAACGAGGAGTAATTCTAAAATTAAAAGGCCTGATAATAAAATTTTGGCAACTGTTTTGTTAGATTTTCTCATACTCATTTCCCTTTTCTCTTTTTAGATAAGTAAACGCCTGAAATTGCAGCAGCGAGTCCTCCTGCAATTGCGGCTAATAATATACCATTTGATTTTTTTGAGGCTGTGTCTGCGCTTGTCGACACATCTCCTTTTTCAACATGTGGCACTGCAACTGCAGTTTCTTCTGTTGTAGCAATCTCCGGCTGAGGAACAACTTCCGGTACCGGAATGTCAACAGTTGATTTTTCAGCAACAGCGACAGCCTGCACTTTGTTGTCAGCTTCAGCATTGACTTTATTGTCATCGCTGTCTTTGACTTTATTGTCATCTTCGGGCGACTTAATGTCATCTTCGGGCTTGACCCGAAGATCTGCACCGGACTGACCCTGAGTCACTACAGCTTTTTCTACCGGTTTTACAACTTCTTCAATCTTAAAGTTTGTAATTGCTTCTACCTTAGCGGCTTCTTTTTCTGAAAGGAAGCTTGAGAAAGGATTTACTTCGAGCGAAGCAAGTTCTGTTGTGTCCTCTTTCTTTTCTTCCTTGATTTCTTCGCCAGGGTTTACGGCAAAATCAAATTCATTTTCTTTATAAAGGAAAGCCTTTTCATTCTGGTAATTACCCATTTCTTCTTCGAATGGCTTCATTCCAGGAATTGTTTCGGCTGTGTATGCTGATTCTGGAGCCCATTCTGATGATGGCTGAACTGTAAAGCGAGGAACTGCACGCAACGGCACATCTGTAGTTACAGAACTTGTTGATGAAGCAGGATTTGTTGGAAGAGGATCTGTTTTTTCGATTTCATCAGTGTTGTCAAGAGCAAGGAAAGTTTTTTCCTCGGTATCTGCAATATTGTCCTCTTCTGATTTTGCAATCTTTTCATCTTCTGAACTTGCAATATTGTCATCTTCGGTTCTTGCAATATTGTCATCTTCGGGCTTGACCCGAAGATCTGCAATGGTCTTTCCGTCAGAGATTCCCGTGTCAAGCACGGGAATGACATTCTGTGTCGTGTCATCTTCGGGCGACTTTGTGTCATCTTCGGGCTTGACCCGAAGATCTGCATCTGACACTTCACTTGTGGCTTCTGCTACTGCACTTTGTGTTGTTGCAGTACTTTCCTCTGCCTGCTGCTCTTCCACGTAGCGCTCAAAATCAACTGTATCGTCTACTGGAATTGTAATATCATCTATTGTTTCACCGTGCTCTTTTACTGTATCAGCAGCAAGTGCAACAAGTTCTTCTACAGAAATAAAGTTTATATCAAGCTGAGAAGAGATTCCCACGTAGGTTTCCGGTTCAGACTCAACCTGTGTCTCAACGACTGCACTTTCAGTGTCAGCGACCTCACTCTGTGTCTCAGCCACCACACTGTGTGTCTCAGCCACCACACTGTGTGTGTCAGCGACCTCACTCTGTGCCTCAGCCACTGCACTCTGTGTGTCAGAAACTTCACTCTGTGTCTCAGCCACTACACTCTGAGTGTCAGCAACGGCACTCTGTGTCTCAGCCACTGCACTCTGTGCCTCAGCCACTGCACTCTCAGCATCTAAATCACTATTAGCTTCAACAATGTATTCTTCTACATCATTTCCGCCTTCACCATTATCATCACCATCGCCGCCTTCATATTTGTCTTCTTCGAGTTCAGACTTTTCTGATTCTTCTTTAACGGAAGAAGGAACAACGGCAACTACTGTGTTCAGAGTTTCTACATCCTCAGAAACCGGCTCCGGCAAATCAGATTCTACTACTGCATTTGTAACAGAAACAGTTTCCGGTTCAACTTCTGGCTGAATCTGAGGCTTAACAACGTCGTTCTTTTTAACTTCTGTACTGGAAACCCAGATTGTTTTTTCAAGACGGTCTGCCAGAGAGAAGCTTCGTCCAGCTGTAGATTCAAAAGCTCCAAGGTAAGAATATTTTCTTGCAAGTTCAATATCTTTATTAAAGACTGTACCATACCAGCGGTCACATTCTTTATAATTTCCTTCTTCATAAGCACAGCGTGCAAGACCAATCATTGCGAGCAGATTGCCCGCATCAGCATTAAGAACTTCTTTATACCAGTTAGTTGCGCGCTCATAATCTTTAATAGAATAATAAAGATTTGCAGTGTTCAAAACAGATGGAAGATATTCCAGACTGCGTGCCAGACGGAACTGCTTTTCCGCCTGTTCAAAAAGACCGTAGCGGGCATACAGTACACCAAAATCATTATAATTCTGTGCCGAAGGATTCATTGCAATGCGATTTTCATAGTAGGCAATCTGCGGCATAATCTGGCCAATAATAAATTCGTCTACAGAATGGCTGAAAAGTCGCGCTACATAAGTTTCTTCAGGCAGGGTAAAGCGAGCTACGGCACCCGGAACGTTTACAGGTTTGTAAATCTTCCATGAATCTTCCATTTTATAGAGTGCGGCAGCTCCATTGCGTGCAGCTGTGTTCCACTCCCAGGCTCCCTTATGCCATGCCTTGTTAAATCCTTCGTCTGTAAGGGTAATTTCAAGAGGCACCCAGACTTTGTTGCCGTCTACAATAAATTCATCCAGTGTAAGGAAGTATTCTTTTGCCTCTTCTACTGTAAATCCGGAATCAAAAGCCATAAAGATATGGCCCGGAATTGTAATGAAGGCAGTTTTGATTCCCACAGACTCGAGCAGTGAACAAACAAGAATTGAAAGGTCATCACAGTCGCCGCCACGATACATCAATGTCTGATACGGGAACTGAAGGAAGTCTATGGAAGCAGTACCTACGTTATCCTCA
>CAMNBC010000020.1 GCA_946532115.1 uncultured Treponema sp. | reverse complement strand
TGCTATTCAACAACGGTCGCCAGCGACCTTACACATGTTGTCTTCGCTCTTTTTTCGCTACGAGTCAGAACATCAAAATATCAACTTGAAGTTATTATTATATTAATGTTAAAATTACATTATGCACATTATAACAGATAAAATGGTTTTCGGGGGAAAAAGTTTAGGAAAAATTGATGGAAAAAATGTTTTTGTTCCATATTCAATTCCCGGCGAAAAAATTGAAATCGAAATAACAGAACAGAATAAAGATTATGATAATGCTGAAATCGTAAAAATATTAGAACCTTCTGAACACCGTGTTGAGCCTGCATGCCATTATTATGGAAAATGTGGTGGTTGTAATATGATGCATATTGATTCTGCTTTTCAAAAAGAACTTCGGAGTCAAATGCTAAGTGACATTTTTCATCAGAATGGAATTGATATTTCAGGAAAAACTGAAATCATCTCCGGCCCAGACTTTAATTATCGTGCACGTTTTCAACTAAATAATGGAGGCCTTTCTCAAAGACGTTCAAATATTGTTATTTCTGTAGAAGAATGTATTTGTGCAGAAGAGCCTGTAAATAATTATTTAAGAGAAACTGCGGAAAACCTGGAAAAACGTCCAAAAGGCAGATGTCATCTTTTCGGAAGTTCATTTTGTGACGGAAACTTTAAAATTACAGAAGAAGAAAACCGTGTTCCTGATACTAAAAGAATTCATGGAATGAAAGCAGATAAAGCAAAAAAATTGAAACTTAAAGAAAATAAATATTTTTCGGGAACTTTAGCATCTCCGGAAAATACAATGACAGTTACTCTAGGCGGTCATAAACTGTCTTTTGATGTAAGAGGCTTTTTTCAATCAAACCTGTTTGTATTTGAAAAGGTTTGCAAACTTATAACAGAACTTCTTCCTGGTGGAAAAAATATTCTTGATATGTATGCCGGCTGCGGATCAATATCAAGTTTCCTTACTGAAAAATATGAAAATGTTGTTCTTGTTGAACATAATCGTGATGCACTTGTTTATGCAGAACAGAATATGGCAGGAAAAAAACATGTCAGTTATGGTTTAAGTGGTGCAAACTTTATTAAAACCTGTGTGTCTACACTGCCTCAGTTTGATGCCTGTACAATTGATCCTCCAAGAAGCGGTATGGAAAAAGAAGTAAGACAATGGTTAGCACAATCAAAAATTCCTTTGATAATTTCACTTTCATGTGATCCGGCTACTCATGCCAGGGATTGCGCTGCTTTAATTTCGGCAGGTTACTCAATGAAAAAAATGTATCTGCTTGATTTTTATCCTAATACAAGTCATATAGAAAGCCTTTCTGTGCTTACGTTGAATCAATAAAAAATTTATTTCTGGCTGAAAAAATGAACATAATTAAAAGTATTAAAACATTAAGTCTTTCTCTTTTGATATTAATTTTACCTGTAAATCAAATCTTTTCTGAATCATCAGGAATCGAAACTCTTTCAAATTATAATACAAGCTGGACTTCTGTTTTACCCGGAACAACCTTATGTGAACCGGAAGTTACATCTTACGGCTTTTGTTTAGTAACAGACGCAAGAAATATAATGGGTTTTGCCTCTAACGGAACTCTGTTATGGGAAAAAAATATTGGCCGTGTAAGAAAAGCAAGTCTAATTTCTCTTCGTGGAGATTTTATTCTTTTTCATGATCAGAATTCAAATCTTTTACGTTTATTTAATCCAAGCGGAAGCGAAATCTGGTCTAAAGCCCTGGATTTTAAGCCGATTTCAAAACCTTTTATCGGCAGAGACGGACGTTTCTTTCTTCATGGGGAAGGAAATGTAATCTGCATAGGAATAAATGGCAGTATCCGCTGGAAAATCAATACTACAGCACAAAAAAATCTTCCGCTGCAGGAATTACCGGACGGCTCAATTATAGTTTTTCTTGAAGATGAAAACGGTAAAACAAAAGGATTAAGGATATCGCCTTTTGGTGAAAAACTTGAAGACATTACTTTTGCAGGAAGTATTTTAAAATGTTTTACCTGTAATGAAGGAATTTTGTTGATTTTTACAGATAAAAGTGCGGGGCTTTTCTCGCTTTCCGATGGGTTAACAAAAAGCCGCTGGGTAACTTCTGTAAAAGCCGGAAACCCGCAATTTATTGTAAAAAATGACCATACCGATTTCCGCCTTCTTTCATTATCAAATAATACTGTAACTGTTTACAAAATAAATACAGAAGACGGCACAGAAGTAAACAGCTGGAAAATAAATGGAATAGATGGAACAAATCTTTTAAAATCTGTTTTTTCTGATACAGGACTTTTTCTGGCTGATTCTAAACGTGCAGTACTGTTAGATGAAAACTGTCGTGAATTATGGACAGCAAATATGCCTGCCACAGTTACAAACAAAATTGTAAATCAGATTGTTTTTCTTAATGACAATCATCTTGTACTTTGTGATAAGAACTGGTCTATGAATGCTTATCTTACCAGTCAAAGTACTACAAAAGCTGTATTAAAAAATATACAGTCTGATTATTCTTCTTTTGCCCCCCTGGATTTAACAGAATTTAATTACTACACACAAGGCGGATTCTTTTCAAATATTAAAAATCCTCAGATTGAAAAAGAAATAAAACTCGGAAATTTTGGCATAAAAGAACAGAGCTGGCTTACAAACACACTTTCCGTCGCACGCCTCTACGCCCTGGACTCCACTTCTTCAGATTTTGGCATCCACATAGAAAATTCCGTTTTCAAAACAGACTCAGCAGGCTTTGAATCAATCCTCGTACAACTGGCATTACTGTGTACCGACCAAACGCAGTCGGCGTGCGCTGAAATAATTTCAAAGAGCACAAATAAATCTTATTGCCGCGCCCTCCTCACAAACCTAACGGGCTATGACCCAGATGGCAAATTACTTACAGCAATAGAACGTAACGCAGAACTTGCAGGAAATAAAGATTCGGCATACTGCAACACTCTCTGTGATGCAGTCTATTCCATCTGCTTTTTTATGGGAAGACCAGCCTATAACAGACACGGCAAAAACATACTCAAAAAGTTTATGGGAGCAGGATACAGTTCAAATACCAGAAATTATGCCCGGGATACACTAAAAAAAATAATAGCTATGGAACTATAAATAGTTGGAAAAAATTGCCATCCTGTGCTAAAATTATTTAATTAATATACAGTTATTTACAGGTGGCATTTATGAAAAAATCTTTACTTCTATTAGCTTTTTCACTTTTACTTTCAGCAGGACTCTTTGCCCTCGAAGTAAATCAATCGGAACTTACATCGGCAGGCGACCAGACAATTGAATTTATCAACTATACAGGACCACATAAGGTAATTGATTCCATATCTGCAATCAGAGGAATTGGTAGCAGCCTCGGGACTAAAATTGCAGAAGATCCATCAAAATCAACTTCAACAAATAAAAACAGTAAATATTGGGTTATTCATGCAATTGATGAAAATGAAACCGGCAAACTTGATGCAGATATCATTTTTATTGGAGAGAACGCAACTGTAGACCATATTACAAACCTTAGAAGAATTATTTCTGCATATCTCGTTTCTGCTTACGGTTATAGTGAAAAGGATGCAGATACAATTTCAGTATTCATTACAGTTTATAATGCTGTATATCGTTCAAAGCTCGATACATTTAAATCAAAGTATAAAAATGTAGTTATCAATAATCTTACATCAGAAAATTGCGGACTTTCTGTAAATTACAAAGACTGGCCGGGAAAATCAGAAATTGTAATTCCACTTTATGACGTTAATAACGGTGGCCTTTCTACTGTTGATACATCAGTAATCAGCGATTCTTCAGTAGTAAAATCCATGAAAGAAGATGATGACAAAAATGTAGAAAGCCGCAAAGAAATGGTAGACATCAAAGAGCGCGAGGCAGATGAAGCCAGTGCAAAAGCTCAGGAAGCTCAGAAAAAAGCTGTAACAGAACAGAAAAAACTCGACGAAGAAAAGAAAAAGACAGAAGAAACAAAAAAAGAAGCTGAAGAGGCAAAGAAAACTGCAGAAGAAAAGCAGAAAGTAGCTGAAGAAAATCCTGATGATAAAGAAGCTCAGAAAGAAGCTGAAGAAGCACAACAGGAAGCTGAAGAAAAACAGCAAGCTGCAGAAGAACAGCAGCAGAAACAGGAAGAACAGCAGGCTAAGACTGAAGAAGCAAAACAGGAAGCAAAAGAACAGCAGGCTCGTGCAGATAAAAAAGAAACTGAAGCTCAAAATGAACGTAAAGAAATAGCAAAGGATCAGGCAGAAGTTCAGAAGAAAGAAGCACAGCAGGCTCTTATGACAACAGAGTTTGGTATTATCCTTTCGGATGAAGCAAATATGCTTTCACGTCTTGTAAAATTTAACATTCAGAATGGTGAAGTTGTAAAGAACTCCCCTGTTGCACAGATTCGTAATCGAACAGTTTACAAGGAAGGAGATGGATTTATTGCCATTGCAGGTGAAAATTCAGGAAACGGTTCTGTAAAGCTCGTTACAATTTCTGTTGATACACTTGAAATCTCTGCGGAAAGTGAAAATCAGATTGCAGAAGATTCAGTTCTTGTTCAGGATGGACAGGATTATTACTGTGTAGCAGATGAAAACGGAAGTTTCTACTTAGCAAAATTCGGCGGAGACCTCTCGCTTAAGCTTAAATCAGAAATTCCAGTAAAATCCGGAACTCCAGTAACTGTAACCGATGGCGGCATAGTAGTAACAGATGTAAACGGAAGACTTCGCTTATTGGATAAGAAAGATCTTTCGGTAAAAGCAAATTAAAATAGCACTTCTGAGGCAAAACAATTATTCTGAAAACTGCGTAGCCGAAAAAATAACCTCGCGAAGCATCATCTTCGCCCCGCTGAGCGAGTTATTTTTTCGGTGTAAGCAGTTTTTTTTGATGATTGTTTATAACTATTCGTCTGCTTTATTTTCAAATTTACTATATGCCGGAAGAAACATTATATCAACATCACCCGTAGCACCGTTTCTCTGTTTTGCAAGAATAATCTTTGCATCCTGGGCAACTACTTCTTCCTTTAAGCGGTCTCGGTGAAGGAACATTACAACATCGGCATCCTGTTCAATAGAACCTGAACCACGCAGCTGAGCAAGGTTAGGTTCCTGCCCTTCTGCATCGCGGGCAACCTGACAGAGTGCTACAATAGGGATATTAAGTTCTCGAGCAAGGGCTTTTAGAGACTTGGAAATCAAAGAAACCTGTTCAAAAACAGGAGCTGTAGGATCTTCTGTCGAAATCAAACCTATATAGTCAATAAAGATAATTTCAACTTTATTATTTTTAACCATTCGTCGGGCAACGGCACGAAGGTCAATAAGTTTCATATTTGGAGTATCTACTGTATAAAGAGGGGCTTCAAACCATCGTCCAGCTGCATCCTGAATTTTTTTTACATCATCAACTTTAAGCATACCAGAACGAATCTTCTGCATAGGAACACGGGCTTCCTGTGCAAGCAGACGCATACCAATTGATTCATAAGGCATTTCAAGAGAGAAAAATCCGCATGGAATTCTTTTTTCACATGCAATATTTTGAATTATTGAAAGCGCAAGAGCTGTTTTACCAATAGAAGGTCTGGCACCAATAATAATAAGTTCGGATTTCTGAAATCCGGAAGTCATTGTATCAAGTCTTGCAAATCCGGTAGGTACACCGGTAAATTGATTTTTACTCTTATAACGGGCTTCAATCAGTTCAATCTCTTTGAACATAATGTCTTTTGCAGAATAAACCTGTGTCGTTTCATTATGTTCAGCGAGGGCAAATATTTTCTGTTCTGCTTCATCAAGAAGAGATTTGCTTTCTTTTTGCAGATTAAAAGAAGATGCTTTTAGTTCTGAAGATATTGTTATTAAATCGCGGCGGCTTGCACGGTCCAGAACCATTTGGGCATAATAGTCTATATTTGCTGCTGAAGGCACAGTATCAGTAAGAGAAGCAATATAAGCCGCGCCTCCAGCCTGTTCCAGTTTATTTTCTACTGTAAGTTCGTTAATAAGTGAAATTGTGTCGCCTGTTGCATTTTTTGAAAACAATTTCTGCATTGCTTCATAAATCACTTGATTTTGAAGGGAATAAAATCGGTCTGGACGTAAAATTGAAACTACTTCTGACATTGCGCCCCAATTCAAAAGAAGGGCACCCAAAACAGCCTGTTCAGCCTCTATATTGTGTGGTGGAACTTTATCGCTTAATGATGCATCCATTTTTTTACTCCCAAAAGTGTCATCCCGAATTTAATTCGAGATAAAAAAAGTCGGTATACAATATTGTAATACCGACTCTTGATTATTTAAAGAAAAATGCTAAGAATTACTCAGCTTTTTCTTCTGCAGCAGGTTCTGCTTTCTTTTCAGCCTTTTTTGCTTCAGCTGGTGCGCTTCCTTCTACAGTCTGAGCCTTTACAGCAACATGAACTTCTGCAGTCTGTGATTCGTAAAGTTTGATTGTAGCTTTGAAGTTTCCAACAGATTTGATTGTTGAACCAGGAATTTCAATTCTCTTGCGTTCAATATCAAAGCCAAGCTTGTTGAGTGCATCTGCAACAACATGTGCTGTAACAGCGGCATAAAGCTTACCATTTGCAGCAGCTGGCATATTGAGTTCGATTGTTGCAGCTTCAAGTTTTTCCTTGAGGCTTGCAGAATCCTTTCTCTTCTGCTCTTTGCGTGCTTCGATTTCAGCCTTGCGGCCTTCGAAAATTGCTACTGTAGCTTCATTGTAAGGTACAGCAAGATTACGTGGAAGAAGGAAGTTGCGTGCATATCCGTTAGCAACGTTCTTTACATCGCCTTCTTCACCAAGTGATTTAACATCTACGTTAAGAATTACTTTCATTTGTATTTCCTCAAGCTCCTGTTTTTTATCAGTGAACAGTTCGGAGTATAAACTGTTCACTGTCATGCTGAACTTGTTTCAGCATCTAATTTTGAGATCCCTACACCTTCGCAGCACAGCTGCTCGGAGACTCGCTCAAAATGCTTCACTGAAGCATTTTGCCGGCTTGCAGCCGTCGCTCCCTAAGTTCGGGATGACAATTAATCAGCAACGTAAGGAAGCAAACAGATTGAGCGTGCGCGCTTAATAGCTTTTGCAACTTCACGCTGATGTTTTGCACAAGTACCTGTAATGCGGCGTGGAAGAATCTTACCACGTTCTGTCATATAGCGGCGGAGTGCATCTGCATCCTTGTAATCAATCTTTGCTTTGTTAGCGCAGAAGCGGCAAACCTTCTTGCGGAAGTATGTTTTACCTTTAGCGCGTCCGTCACGATCTTCTTCGCGACCTTCTGAAGCTGTTGTATCAGCCATTGCAGCTTCCTGTGTCTGTTTTTCTTCCATTTCCTGTGTATTTTCTTCAGACATAATTATTACCTCTCAATTAGTCAATTAGAATGGGATATCTTCCGGGAAATCACTTCCAGTATCACCGTATGGCTCAGACTGATAGCCGCCGTTGTAACCACCCTGATTTACATTATTAGCCGGCTGGAATCTTGGAGCACCCCCTGCCATCTGATTACCACCAGTCTGGCTGCTATCTCCACGTCCGCCGAGTAACTGAACCTGATCAGCTACGATTGTTACTCTGCTCTGCTTCTGTCCGTCTTTTTCCCAACGATCCTGCTTTAAGTGTCCTTCGACACAAATCTGTTTTCCCTTGGTAAGATATGGTTTTAAGTTTTCGGCTGTTTTACCCCAGATTGTAATATTGAAGTAGTTAACTTCTTCAATCCACTGGTCGCCGTTTTTCTTGCTTCGGTTGACAGCAATGCTCACATTTGCTCTGGCCTGTCCGTTTCCAACATAACCGAAACTTCTTTCATCAGAACCAAGATCCTGTGTGAGTCGGCCAATAAGAACTACATGATTTAAGTCTGTCATTCAAAGCTCCTTTCCGCTTATAGCGGTTATTTTTTACTTAGATTCTTTGTCGTCAAGTCTTACGAACTGATACTTCAAGAGATTCATATTGATTTTGAAGTCTTTGTCAATCTCAGTGATTTTAGAAGGATTAAGCTTCATAGTGTAAAGAACAAAACGTCCCTTCTTCTGTTTCTGGATCTGGTAAGTAAGGTCACGGTCACCGAATGGTTTTTCTTCTGTGATTTCAGCGCCGAATTTAGCGAGAGTGCTTTTTACGTCGTCAGCACCTTTCTTTGACTTTTCATCATCAAGTGGATAAATAGTCATAAGTTCATACTTTTTCATAAGTATCTCCTTAAAAATAATCTCTGCTGATTGCAGAGTTTTCAGGAGGCAGTGATACAATCAAAATCAACGATTTATGATTGTAAAACAACCGTACAATGAGTACTGCTGTTCCTCCTTATGGATAAAGAGAATCCTGTTAAAGATTCCCAAGGGGTGTCTTTTTAATATATCAAAAAGATAAAATACAGTCAATTCATAGTAATGGCGTTTACGGAGAAAAAAAAGACTGACGACAACATCATCCCCGTTGGCGACAGTCTTTTTTAGCTCTGTAAACGTCATTCTCTTTAATTGTAACTTGCCGATTTTTATCTATTGTTTTATACTTATTTTATGTTTTTAAAACACAAATTGCAATTAATATTTGCAACAGCTTTAATGTCCTTTCCTCTTTCTGCAACTGTAAATCAGAATAGTACGCTTTCGATTAATTTTGATTTTATACAGACTGAACTTCAGATAGAATCTACAGATACTGTAAATAAAATTCCAGCTGCAAAAAAACAAAAAAAAACAAAAGAAGACAAGAAAACAAAACGGCAGAGAGAACTTATGGAAAAACGGGAAAAAGCTCTTGCCGAAATAGAAGCCAGAAAAGCCAACGCTGAACAGGAAGCTCAGACGGAACTTTCAGAACAGGCAGAATCTTCTGAACAGGAAAATACAGAAGAGACTCAAATTCCAGAAGAACAGACAAAACTTGAAGAAACACCGCAAACGACAGAACCACAAGATTCAGTAGAAACACCGGCCGTTTCACAGGAACAGCTCGAAAAACAAGCCGCAATTGCTGCCGCTGAAGCTGAAAAAGCTGCTGCCCTTGCACGTGAAGAACAGCAGAAAAAAGAAAAGGAAATGCTTCAGAAACAGATTGAAAAAGAACTCGAAAATCAGAAAACACAGGCTGAAAAAAACAAAAAAGAATATTTAAGCGATTATATGGTTTATGATATAGAAACCATTAATGACAGTGATGAATCCGAAGAGGCTTTTAATCGCATACCAAATCCAGATGAGAGAGATGCATCTGGAAAAACCCTTTTAATGCGTGCAGCAAAAGAAGGCAATGAATGGGAATTAAAACAGCTTCTGGATTCTAAGGCAGATGTAAATCTTACTGATTCTGATGGCTGGACAGCACTTATGTATGCAGTGCGCTACAGTGGAAACATGGAATGTGTCGAAAAACTTCTTGAAGCAGGCGCAAATGTTTCTGCAAAAAATAATTATGGTTTTTCAGCTCTTGTTCTTGCTGCCTGCTATAATGGAAATCCTAAAATTCTGACAAAACTTCTGGAAGATTATAAGGCAAGCGATAAGGAAGTTTTAAGAGCATTGGTTTTCCTTCTTTCTGAACAGAATATTTCTGAAAGACAGCAGATTTCAAAACTTCAGATTTTTATGGATAAGGCTGTTCCTTTGAATATTTTATATGAAGGGAAAACTCCTCTTATGTATGCAGCAAAATACGGAAATTCAACAAAAGTCATTCAGATACTTTTAGATAATCAATCTTCTGTAACATTACGTTCTACAGAAGGAAAAACAGCATTTGATTATGCTATCATAAATAATAATCTTGCCCATGATGAAACGTACTGGGCATTAAACAAGAAATAGGTACAACATGAGAATTACTGGCGGAAAATTAAAAGGTAGAATTATAAAATGTCCTGATGGGGTTATTCGACCTGCAATGGACAGAATGAGAGAATCTGTATTTTCAATTATTGGAAACTTAAACGGAAAATCATGGCTTGATTTATTTTCAGGATCCGGAACAATTGCTATTGAAGCAGTTTCTCGAGGTTCGAAAGATGTAGAACTTTGTGAAAAAGACAAGATTAAAGTCGGTACGGTTTTAGAAAATGTTTCGGTTACTGAAAAAGAATGCGGCGTAAAAATTCAATGCCATTTTATGCCGGTAGAATATTTCATCAAACGCTGCAAACGTTCCTTTGATTTTATATTTTTTGATCCACCCTTCCCTTACAAATTTCACGAACAGCTTGTACTTCAGTGCGATCAGAATAAAATGCTTAACGAAACAGGAACAATTCTAGTTCATCGCCCTGCAGAACATTTTATGCCTGATAAGATCGGAAATCTGACAAGAACAGATCAGAGAATTTACGGAAGATCCATTGTAGATTTTTATACATATATTGAATAGATTTATTATATTATTAGCCAGTTTAATTATATTCAATGTGAAATTCTTTCTTTGACATATTTTTATTTTATGGTATAATCTTAACATAAAATTTGGAATTATGATTGATAGAAAAAGTTTAGAAAAAAAATTCACTGACGCAGTTCAAGAGCAGAAAATACCAGACGGCTTTATAAAAGTCACTGACAGTCCTGTAAATGGCCTCAGTTCAGAGCAGAAAGTAATTCTAAACAGAAAAGCCAACATAATGTTCAATAATGGCAACGTAGAAGATGCCAGAAGAATCTATATCACGACAGGTTATTCTGACGGACTTACTCGTGTTGGAGATTATTATATGAACAAAAATGAAGGCTTAAAAGCCTTAAAGGCCTACTATCTTGCACATAATAAAAGAGATGCTGAACCGATTTATGAAAATCTGGCTAAAGTCATTTCAACACTGCTCAAGGATTGAGTATAAAAAAACGAATGGAGTTTAAAAAATGGATAAGTTCAATCAGACAGAAGACATAATGATGCCGGAGACATTTGTGCCTTCTTCTATCTCAGACAATAAGCCTGATGAAATCACGAATAAAATATCCGACCTTTCAAAAAAGGGTTATCAGCTTATCAAGGAAAATGATATTCCTGGTGCAAAAAAAGCCTTTAATGAAATTCTAGAAATTGAAGAGAATAATAATTATGCTCTTGTAGGATTGGGAGACACAGAAAGAAAATTAAATCACTTTAACGATGCAATTTCTTACTATAAAAAATGTCTTGAATACTATCCAGCTAACAATTATGCACTCTTTGGACTCGCAGATTGTTATAAGGCATTAAATCAATTTGCAAAAGCAATAGATATCTGGCAGCAGTATCTTGTTCATGATGACAAAAACATAACAGTCATCACACGTGTAGCTGATGCTTATCGTAAAATTCACGACTTCAGAAAATCAAAAGATCTTTATCTTAAAGTTCTCGAAATGGAAAAAGATAATGCTTATGCACTTATAGGCCTTGGTCATTTGAACTATGATTTTAAGGAATATAAGGAAGCACTTTATTACTGGACACGCATTTATGAATTGAATAGTAAAGAAACAGTTGATATTCGTGTTCTTACAGCAATTGGAAACTGCCACAGAAAGCTTAAGACTTTTGAAGAAGGAACCAAATTCTTTGAAATGGCACTTGAAAGAGAACCTGCAAACTTCTATGCACTATTTGGTCTTGCAGACTGTTACCGTGGTATGAACCAGCAGTTTAAGTCTGTTTACTATTGGAATAAGATTCTTGAAATAGATCCCAAAAATAAAGTAATTCTTACCCGTGCCGGCGATGCCTATCGTACAACAGGTAATTATGAAGAGGCTAAAGTTTATTATAATAAGGCTCTCGAAATTGACTTTGATATTTATGCAGCAATCGGTCTTGCTTTAATTTGTAAAGGTGAAGGCAATAATGAAGAAGCTGCAAAGCGTTTTGAAAATCTTATTAAAAATGATCCGAGAAACGGACGCCTTTATGTAGATCTTGCTGAATGCTATGTTTCAATGGGACGCAAACAGGAAGCAATAAAAATCTTAAGTGACTACATGAAGATGGACAACAGAAACACTGCAGTCCGAAACACTCTTGATAAACTTCAGAGAAATTAATAAGATTCTTTTCTATGAATCAGATAGCCTTAACAGGATTACTCCCCGCAGAAATATGTGAAAAGTTAGAACTTCCACAGAAATTCCGGGGAGTTCAAATTTTTAAATGGATTGGAAACGGCGTTACAGAATTTGATGCAATGACAAATCTTAGTGCCGACCTTCGTAATTCCCTCAAAGAAAAAGCCCTTCTCCGCTCGTCTCAAATCAGCAATGTATTAAAAGATCCTGATGGAACAATTAAACTACAGATAACCCTTAGAGACGGAAATGCCGTTGAAACAGTTTTATTAACCGATAAGGAAGGTCGTAAAACTGCATGTGTATCCTGTCAGGCTGGTTGTGCAATGAAATGTGCATTCTGTCAGACCGGAACTTTAGGACTTTCACGAAATCTTGATGCTGGAGAAATTGTAGAAGAATTTTTATATTTGGAAAGTATTGCAGGTAAACTTGATAATATAGTTTTTATGGGTATGGGAGAACCAATGCAGAATCTTGGAGCTATAAGACTAGCGATTGAGATTTTGTGCCATAAAGACGGAAGAGCTTTGTCTTCAAAAAGAATTACCCTTTCTACTTGTGGCATTGTCCGCGGTATTTATGATCTTGCAGATAACGGACCTTCCATACGACTTGCTGTTTCACTCACAACGGCGAACGAAGAATTGCGCAAAGAATTGATGCCGGTTGCAAAGGGTGAAGAGAACTCGCTGAATGAACTGCGTAAGGCAATTGATTATTACGCGCAAAAGTCTGGTAAGCGGGTAACTTTGGAAGCGGCTCTTTTACATGACAAGAACACTGATGAGGAAAGTGCCAGAAACATGATAAATTTTGCGAAGGGAATCGATGTGAATATTAATCTCATTCCGTGGAATCCTGTTTCCACTCTTCCTTTTGAAGAACCTTCGAAAAATGAAGTGAGCCGGTTTGTGGCGCGACTCGAAAATGCGGGGTTAAATGTGACTTTAAGGACCAGGCGCGGGCGAAAAATTGGCGGAGCCTGTGGACAGCTTGGAAAAAAGATTTGACAAAATCCTATTATATGATATGATTATATCACTGTGATAGTAATACTATCATTCTTTTCTATCACATAAGGATTTTTAATGAAAACTTATACAGTTCATCAGAATTATATCGCAAAAGAAAATTCTATTATTGATATAATTCATCTTGATGATTTTGTTGACGCACAAAAATACCGTGTTGACAATGCAAACATTAATACAGGGGGCTGGCAAAGCTGGAATCCCTGTACTGAAGTTTTTCCTGGTAAAAAGCAGCTTCCACTCACCTGTTTTGGAATCAATCAATGGAATGCTTATCTTGTTTTTCCAGAATCAAAAGTAAAACCTTCAAAAAATATTATAATCGGACAGTTTATTACATATTTACGATGGAATGATTTTTATCTTGTTTTTGCTTCTATTGGAAATATCAATGGTACATTACCACCAGTTCAGTTTATTTTTAATCGAAAAGAAAATACCGTCAGCATTGAAATCTGCGATAAAGGTAATGAATGGAAAGAAAATGATGTAACAGGCCGTATAGAAATTTTTACTGCAAATTCATATTTTGAAGCTAGGGATAAACTTCTTGCAGTTTTTGGAAATCAGCATTTCAATCAATTAATGCATCTTGGTAATAATCCGGGTGGATGGGAAAGCTGGTACAATCATTATGCTGAAATTAATCAAAATCTCGTAATTGAAGACTTAAAAAAACTCACAAGTACTGAAAATATTATCCATAATGGCAATTACAGTTCCAAAATTTTCCAGATTGATGACGGATGGGAAAAGGCACTTGGTGACTGGAAGATTCGTGAAGATCGTTTCAAAGATGGATTTGCTGGACTGACTGCTCAAATAGAACAGGAAAATTACATTCCAGGACTCTGGATCGCACCTTTTATTATAGATTCAAGGAGTGAAACTGCCACTGCACACCCGGACTGGCTTTTACGTGATGCAGATGGAAAGCTTGTCCCTGCAGGATATAATCCACTTTGGGGTAAAGACGGAACCTTTTACTGTCTGGATTTAAGCCGTGATGATGTTATTGCACATCTTGATAATGTTATTGAGATAGCAATCAATACATGGGGCTTCCGTTATCTTAAACTTGATTTTCTTTATGCCGGAATGCTTTATGGTGAATATGCACAGAAAACTGCTTCATATAAAATTTATTCCCGCGCAATAAGAACGCTTACAGCACGTACAGTTTCTAAATCAGGAAAACCTGTAACTTATTTAGGCTGTGGAGTTCCATTTGAACTTTCATTTAAATATCTTCCTCTTTCAAGAATTGGCTGTGATACTTATGAAAAATGGACTAATCCTTTGCTAAGATTTATTCACTGGAATGGAAGAAACGAAGCATGGCTCAATGTAAAAGATACTCTTGGACATGCAATGTGGGATGGAATAATTTTTAAGAATGATCCTGATGTGGTATTTATCCGCAAAGATAACTGTACTCTTACGGATGAACAGAAATATTTAATAGCAGGGGTTGGAGAATTGTTCGGAAGTCAGTTTATGTATTCAGATGATCCGGGAAAAGCAGGAGAAGCTGAAAAAATCATGACGGAAAAGATTCTTTCTTTTGCTGAAAAATATAAGAATGAAGAATTTGGAATAACTCAGATTAAAGAAGATTTTTATGAAATCTATTCTAAATCTGGAAAATTTAAAGGCAGCATTGATATGGGTAAATATCCGATGCTTAAAATTGAAGAGGTACAATAATGGAAATCTTTGGGAACCAGATAAAAAACAGTGTTTATAAGAAAGCTGTAAAAACTCAGAAAAAATTCATCAGGAAATTCGGAGATGACAGAAAAACAGAATATCATCTTGAACTTAAAGACAATGATGTTTTAACACCTCCTTTTGGCTGCCGTACAATCGTTACTAATCCGACAGCTACAAACGATTCTTTTGCACAGAATCTTCCTGAAAAACCAATGATTATCGGAAATATCAGGATGGGATTTGGTCATTACAGAATTTCAATGGCTATGGCAAGTGCCGCAAAAGCCCTGGGATACACTCCCCTCTGGCTGGATTTAAATTCTTTTCCAGAAACTACCTGTACAAAAATCATTTCTTATCAGAACAATTTATATTCTATGGGTAGCCGCCTTTCACAAAAGTTTTCTCTTTTTAATAAATTATTCTGGGAGCCTATGAATTACGAAGGCTTTAAAAAGCTTTCCTATAATGCCGGAGACCAGCTGACAGCCCAGCTAATGACTCCACTTTTTAGAGAAATCCCAAAGGAAACACCTTTTATTGCTACTCATGTATGGCCGAGTCAGGCTGCAATTCATGCCGGAATGAAGAATGTTGTAAATGCAATTCCAGATAACTGGCCAATGGCTTTGCATCTTAGCGAAGGAGCAATTCATACTGTTCAAACCTTTAATTCATATTGGGGCTATAGAATGCTCACAGGTTTTGAGGATGGAAAACTTCTGAATCCTATGGGAGATGGAGATCTTATCTGGATAGGACATTATATTGACCATGAACTTGTAAGTAATATTGAAACAGATTGCGCGAACAGAATTGCCCGTGCAAAAGATGGAAAGCCAATTCGATTCCTGTTTACAATTGGTGGAGCTGGAGCACAGGGAGAATTCTTTGCATCTATTATAAAAACCCTAATCCCATACGTAAAAAAGAATAAAGCTTGTATTTACCTTAACTGCGGTGATTATGAAAATGTATGGACAATGCTTAAAAAAATAATTCCGGAATTTGCTGATGGTTCTGTACCGGTAACTACTCATTTTAATGACTGGAAATCAGAGTTAGATTTTGCTAACAGTGCAATCGAAGGACTTGAAACTGAAAGCGGCTCCGGCATTCATGCATTCTGCAATAAAGATATTTTTGGCGCAGTATATATTACAAATCTGCTCATGCGAGCAAGCGATGTGCTCATAACAAAACCAAGTGAGCTTGCCTTCTACCCTGTTCCTAAATTATTCATCCGAAGAATTGGCGGACACGAAATGTGGGGAGCAATTCATTCTGCGGAGCTTGGAGATGGAACGCATGAATGTGAAACACCTGAATATGCAAGTGCAATGGTAAAACTGCTGATTGATCAGCCAAGTCTTATCGAAGGAATGTGTAATAATATAATTGCACAGAAAAAAATCGGAACATACGATGGTGCCTATAAAGCAGTAAAAATTGCCGCAGGAGAAATCCACGGTCGCAATTTATGATAATTTAAAAATCAGGAGGAAAAATGACAGCACAGGAAAAACTGGCAGAAGAACGTGACGGTCAGAAAAATGCCCGTATTGAACGCATACTTCTGGCTGCTTTTTCTCTTTTTTCACATAACGGCTTTGATGCAATTGCAATGACAGACATTGCAAAAGATGCTGAAATCGGAGTTGCTTCACTTTACCGTTATTTTGCGACAAAAGATGAAATAGCAATCAGGACAGCAATATGGGCCTGGGAAAATCAGAAAAAAATGATTCTTCCAATTCTTGATGATTCAGGATATTACAACAAAAAAGGAATTGATCAACTTTCGGAAATCTTTGACCTTTTCTGTAAATTATATCAGAGTGTTCCTGATTTTTTCAGATACATTTATTTTTTTGATGCTTATGTTGTCTGTCAGAAAATAGATTCAGAAAGATTACTTCCATATCAGGATGTAATTCAATCAGTTCAGATAATAATAGGTAATGCCATTCATAAGGGTATAACAGATGGTTCCATTTCCCCAGATTTTAAGGGAAATGAAAAACAACTTTACTACTCTTTAATGCATACACTTTTTTCTGCTTCACAAAAACTCAGCTTAAGCGGAAAAATGTTGCAGATGGATGAAATTAACAATGATGTTCAACAGCTCAGACTTTTGGGCAAAATATTGATAGGAGGCTTAAAATGAAAAACCTTACAAAAGGTAAAATGTGGTGTTATGCCATCGGACAGCTTGGCTGGTCGATTATCAGCGGATTAATCGGTTCCTGGCTTGTATATTTTTATCAGCCTAATCAGGAAGCCATTAATGATGGAATGATTTCCCTAATTCCTCAGGGACGTGTAGTACTTGGTGTTCTTACTTTAATCGGACTTGTAACTGCACTCGGACGTGTTTTTGATGCCGTAACAGATCCTCTGGTTGGTAACTGGTCTGATAACTGCAATCATAAACTTGGTCGTCGTATTCCATTTATGCGCTGGTCAGCAATTCCTCTTGGATTGATTTTTATTCTTGTATTCTGTGCTCCTGTTCAAACTGTAAGTACAGTAAATACTGTATGGCTTTTTGTAACAGTTCTTGCTTATTATTTCCTCATTACATGTTATTGTACTCCTTACACATCTTTACTTGCAGAACTTCCTCATAACCAGGAAGAAAAATTGAATCTTTCTATGTGTATTTCTTTAACTTTCATTGTAGGTACCTGCATCGGTTACACAGCGCCTATTATCTGGGGTGCTTTAATTAGCGGTGGTATGGCACGTATTCCTGCAATGAGAATTACTTTTGCACTTCTTTCTTTACTTGCAACAATCTTTATGCTTGTTCCTGCTTTCGGAATTAACGAAAAAGATTATTGCGAGGCAACTCCATCTAACTCAAATATGATGTCTTCACTTGTCAAAACTTTTAAAAATAAAGATTTTAGAATTTTTGTTGGACAGGATATCATTTATTTCTTTGGTCTTGCCATGTTCCAGACTGGTCTTCCATTCTTTGTAACAAGTCTTCTTCAGCTGCCTGAAAGCATGACAACAATTATGTTTGGTGGACTTACACTTCTTTCACTTGCCTTCTATCCTTTCGTAACAAAGATGGCTAAAAAATGGGGAAAGAAAAAACTTCTGATTGCTGCATTCGTCGGTTTTGTTTTGACCTTTGGCTTTACTGCCCTTTCTGGTGAAAAGATCAGTTTTATTCCAATCTACGTACAGGCTGTTATTATCGTAGTTTTAGGTTCATTTCCACAGGCTATCTTTGGAATTATTCCGCAAACTATTGTTGCAGACATTGCTCTTGAAGATGAAGTTGAAACAGGTGAATCTCGCAGCGGTATGTTCTATGCAGCACGTACTTTTGCAATGAAACTTGGACAGTCTCTTGCAATGCTGATGTTTACTTCACTTGCAACAATTGGTGTTTCTGAGGCCGCATTCAGACAAGCTGCCGCAGCAACAAAAGAAACTGCTGCCGGTTCTACTCTTGGTTATCGTGTTGTTGCACTTGTAGCTTCTGTTTGCTGTATAATCGGCGGAATCATTATGTCATTCTTTAATGAAAAGAAAGTAATGAACACTATCGCAAAGGTGGAATCTGAAGTATAATATTATTAGAGGTGTTTATGAAAACAAAACCGTTTTATGGATTATTAGCTGGAATTTTTAGTTTACTTTTTATTTCTTGTGCTACACTTCCTTCTGATGAAAAAAAGGATTCGAAAAAACAGTCTTATTCCTATAAAACGGTTGAGTTTTCAGAAAAGCTTGATTATCTGGAAACAAATATAAAGTATCCGGAATTTGATGCTTATCCAGACCTTAATAAACGTATTGCAAATACAATTTTAAGCAACCTTAAAAGTTTTAAATCTTATTCTAAAAATGAATGGGATTCCATTGTTGCCTTAAACAATCGCGGAACTTCAAAACTTCCTGTTTTTGAATATATTGTTTCTTTTGAAACAAGCAGTAACAGCGATATAATCAGCATTCTATTGAATACTTACATTTTTAATGGTGGCGCACACGGAAACACAAATCTCTGTACCTTTAATTATGAAGTAGCAACAGGAAAATTTGTTGATATTCAAAAAGCTTCTGGTATGACCTACAATGAAATATCATCTGTCTGTCGTAACACACTTTATAAGAAGCTTATTGAAAATGATAAAACAGGAATGCCGCCATCTGAACAGGACGCTTTACGGGAAATGATTAATACAGGAGCATTTCCTCAGGCCGGTAATTTTGAAATATTTACAGTAGAAGATGATAAATTATATGTTTATTTTGAACCTTATTCTGTAGCACCTTATTCTTATGGAATACAAAAAATAAGGGTAAAATAACATCTTTTCATATTTTTTCATATTGAATAAAACTCTACAATTCTAGAATTTTACTCAATGAATTATCTAATCTGTATTGCTAAAATGATTTTTTTTCTTTATATTTTAATAAGTTAAAAAGAGAGTTATAACACAATTTTAATTATGAGGTTTTCTTATGCAGAAAAAGATATATGTAGTTGGTATGTTTGATGATGGAACCGCCGGAAAAGTTCAAGCCGCAGTTTCAGCAGTTGCTGGAGTTACTAATTGCGTAGCAAACTGTGAAAAATCTCAGGTTCTTGTTGATTACGATGATGCTGGTGCAGAAGCTGCCATTAATGATGCAATTTCTGGTTGCGGTGTTGACGTACTCGGATAATTTATGAAAAAATTAACAATTCTGGATGGTCACGCAGTAAATCCAGGTGACCTTCCATGGAACTTTCTGGATGGTATAATTGATTATAAAGTATATGAACGTACTGCTCCAGAAGAAGTAATTCAACGCATCGGTGATTCAGATGCTATCTTCTTAAATAAAATTCAGATTACAAAAGAAGTTTTTGATTCTTGTCCAAATCTAAAATACATTGGTGTTCTTGCTACAGGATATAATGTCATTGATTTAGCTGCAGCACGCGAACATGGAGTTACTGTAACAAATATTCCAGCCTATTCTACAGATTCTGTTGCTCAACATGTATTTGCTTTTATCCTTTATTTTACTAATCAAGTTGCACAACACAGTACTTCAGTAATGGCCGGAGACTGGGTAAGATGCCGTGATTTTTGTTTCTGGAATGGAAGCCTTACTGAACTTGCAGGAAAAACTCTAGGTATTTTTGGTTATGGTAATATAGGAAAAAAAGTTTCTGAAATTGCAAAAGCCTTTGGAATGAAACTTATTTGTTGTACAAGAACTCCAAAAGAAGGAATGCCGGAAGCTGTTGATTTTGAAGATTTATTAAAACGTTCAGATTTTTTAACACTTCATGCTCCTCTTACAGAACAGACTAAAAATATAATAAACAAACAAAGCCTTTCTCTAATGAAAAAGACTGCTTATCTTATTAATACAGCTCGTGGAGGCTTTGTAGTCGAACAGGATTTAGCAGACAGTCTTAATAATGCTGAAATTTCAGGTTACGCTGCTGATGTATTGCTTCAGGAACCTATGTCAAAGGACTGCCCTTTACTTAAAGCTAAAAACTGTATAATTACACCGCATATTGCCTGGGCTCCACGCGAAACCCGAAAAAGACTTCAGGGAATTGCTGAAGAAAATTTGAAAGCATGGCTGGCAGGCTCTCCAATTAATGTGGTAAATTAATTCATCGAAAGTCGGCAGGCACAGCCTGCCTCTGAGCCGGAACGAGCGATAATCCTAAAATGGCCTGCTGCCGCAGCCCATTTTTTAACGGATTTCCGATTTTAGGCTTAATCGGATATATCAACGTCAAATTGAACCTGGACATCGTAATCCGGGAAGGCATCCTTTACATCCTGCACTACATGATTGAACATTTCCTTCATACTCAGAGAATCAAAAGAAACAATGATATCAAACCTCATCTGCTTAGCCTTCTCATCAACAAAAAAGCCATGCATCTGAAGAATCTCTTTATGTTCCATTACAATTTTGCTTACACGCTCACGAATCTGAGCAGCAGAATTTTCTTTTGTATTTACAGAATAAATACCTATTGCACTCATAGCAACGCCATGTTTTAAATACACTTCATTGGAAATTTTTCTCGACATTGAGTCTATTTTATCAGCTGACCAGGTATCTGGTACTTCAATGTGAACTGAACCAACGTGTTTATCTGGTCCATAATTATTCAACACTAAATCATAAGCGCCAAGAATTTCTTTATCACATGAAACGATTGTCTTTTTTATCTGCTTTGAAAGATTTGAATCAATACGCTCTCCAAGAATCTTACTGATAGTTTCACGAAGAGTCTCAATACCGGCTTTTATGATGGCAAAAGAGATTAATACTCCAAGCCAGGCCTCAAGTGAAATGTGCCAGATAAGAAAAATAGCTGCTGCAAGAATGGTTGAAGCTGATATAATCGAATCCATTAAGGCATCCTGACCACTAGCAATAAGAGAATCTGAATTTACCTTTTTACCACTTGCTTTAACAAAAAGGCCTAGAAATATTTTTACAACAACAGCTACACTAATAATCACAATAGAAGTTGCATTATAATCTGGGGTAACAGGATTTATGATTTTTTTTGCGGATTCTATACAGGCAGTAAAACCAGCATATAGAATGATTACTGCAATTACAAGAGCGGTAAGATACTCTGCCCGACCATGTCCGAAAGGATGTTTTTTATCTGCAGGTTTTCCGGCAAGTTTTGTACCTACAATTGTAATTACAGAAGAAAGTGCATCACTAAGGTTGTTTACAGAGTCCATAATGATGGCAATAGAGTTTGTGAAGAAACCAACTGCAGCTTTAAATGCTGAAAGAAATATATTTGCTGCAATTCCAATAATACTTGTTCTTACAATTATGCTTTCACGATTATCTTGTTTCATAACTTCATGTCATCCCTAATTGTCATGCTGACCACTGAAACAAGTTCAGGGTTCAGCATCTTTTTATAGATCCCGAATCAAGTTC
This sequence comes from uncultured Treponema sp., assembly GCA_946532115.1. Classification (GTDB taxonomy): domain Bacteria; phylum Spirochaetota; class Spirochaetia; order Treponematales; family Treponemataceae; genus Treponema_D. The sequence goes on along the minus strand of CAMNBC010000020.1, from coordinate 694 downwards.
GGGATGACATTATTTTACTATTTTTTAACAAAAACAGGAATAGCTTCGAGAGGAGCCTCTACTGTCACAGTCTGTCCACCTTCATATACTTTTCCGTCGTGAATGTTTTCCCATTTTCCAGAAGGAAGATATACATCACGTTTGAAAGTTTGTGGTGTCATAACAGGTGCTACAAGATATTCTGAACCGAACATATACTGGTCTTTTAGATTCCAGCACTTTTCGTCTTCAGGGAATTCGTAGAACATAGTACGCAAAGCAGGGCTTCCGTTTTCACTAGCCTCTTTCATAACCTTTGTTACATATGGTTTGATTTTTTCACGGAGCTTAATCTGCTCTTCCATGATTTTCTGAGGACCTTCCCCATAGCTCCAGATTTCGTTGTCACGGCCGGTAAAGAGGTGGCCTCCACCGTATCCACGCTGAGGATCTTTATCGAGTAAAGGAATATCGTGAGGATCGCGGTCACCATGCAGACGAAGAATTGGAGTAAATACAGCCCATTCAAACCAGCGGATAAGCAGTTCTTTGAACTCTTCTGTGCGGACATCACCATACATAAAGCCGCCGATATCAGTTGTCCACCATGGAATACCGGCGATACCCATGTTCAAACCTTCACAAACAGAAGTTCTGAAACATTCCCAGGTAGACTGAACATCACCATTCCATATAATCTGATTATATTTCTGGC
>CAMNBC010000019.1 GCA_946532115.1 uncultured Treponema sp. | reverse complement strand
TTCTGACATTTCTACCCAAATCTGCTAAAGCCATAATAACCTCCACATTATACTAATATAATATAATATGTGATTATTGTCAAAAAGACTAATCAAATAAATACTTAGTTATATAATTGTTTTTTAATACCTTTATCAATTAATAATTGCTTGATCTTGTCTGGTTGAGCAGGATGAATAAAATTAGATGCAGCACAATAATTATTGACTTGGTGATATGCTTTAACTGGTATAGGATTAAATGATGTTTTAGATTTTTGTTGTTTAATTTTATCTAAAAAATAATCTTCTCCTTTTTGAGTTTTTAACATTTCTGCATCAATAACACGAAGACGCGTAAATGATTTTGCTAAGAGATTATTAATGATCCCATTGTCTTGAAGAGAATTGATTCTTGTTAATTGAGAAATATCAGAAATGTTTCCTGTTGGAACAGGAATAGAATCGTATTCATAAATAAGTGCAGTGATTGTTTCGCCGATTTTTCGAATTTTATAAAGAGCACTGTTAGGATCTGTATAACAATATCTTTCTGCAAGTTTACCTAACTTAGTGAGAACAGGAAATTCTTTTTCGAAGCAATCAAACGATGATGACATATTTTAATTATAACACACATTATATGAGTTGTAAGTAGTTAGTTTCTTATAAGTCTTAAACAAATCTGCCAACTATTGTATAATCACCCTATAAATAAAACTTCGAGGTGCTTTATGAAAATCGGATGTATTGGAACTGGTGCAATGGGCGGTGCAATTATGCGCGCTGTTTGCAAAAAATATGATGTAAAAGAGATTAAGGTTACAGATAAAAATGCTGAAATGGGTAAGGCTTTTGCAGCTGAGACAGGTGCGACCTTTGTTGAGGCTAACACAGATGTTCTCGACTGTGATTATATTTTCCTGGCAGTAAAACCTCAGTTTCTTGGTGATGTTTTTGCTGAAATTGCAGGAAGCATTCCTTCTTCGGCTGTTATCATTTCTATGGCTGCAGGAGTAAAAATTGAAAAGCTTACTAACTGGGCACCTAAAGCTCGCTTTATTCGCATGATGCCAAATGTTTGTGCACAGATTGGCGAGGCAATGACAGCCGTAACTTACGGTGAAAATATCAAACCAGATGAAGCAAAAACTGCAATTGAGATTCTGAGCACTGCCGGCAAGGTTGAAGTTGTTCCTGAAAAACTGATGGACTGCGTAACTGCAGTAAGTGGTTCTGGTCCTGCTTTTGTTTTCATGTTTATAGAAGCATTAGCTGATGCAGCAGTTCGCTGTGGAATGCCTCGCTCACAGGCCTACACTTATGCTGCTCAAACAGTTTATGGTTCTGCCGGAATGGTTCTGGAAAGTGGAAAACATCCGGCCGCTCTTAAAGATATGGTTTGTTCTCCAGCAGGAACTACAATTGAAGGTGTAGCCGCACTTGAAAAGAATAACTTCCGCAATGCAGTGATTGAAGCAGTTACTGCAGCCTGTGACCGTTCTATTGCACTTGGAAAATAGATTGCCACGTCATTCAATCTCGCAATCTACAATAGGCTGCGTGGCTCACCAGTCACAAGAATACGAACATTAAGTTTTACATAAGCGCAGATTTCGCGAACATAACTGTGTAAAACATAAATTGCAGGGCATCCCGCCGGGATGCCTTTTATATTTTTAAATCCCATTCTACGGGCAAGTCTTTCTGAACGACGCAGGTGATATCGGCTGGTAACAACTGCAGTTGGTGCATTTAAGATTTCTTCCGTTGATTCACCTTTGAATTCTTCCAGCATTTTGCAACTATACTGAAAATTCTGAATCGTATCTTTTGCCTGATCTTCTACCAGAATACGCTCTGCAGCAACACCTCTTTTTACAAGCTGATTTTTTAATTCCGGAGCTTCAGGATAAGGCAGCCATTTTAAGGTTCCGCCAGTTACCACACAAATTGAATCCGGATGCTGATTAAGATATTCGGCCGCTTTTTCTACACGACTGATAACAGACTCTGGAAGCTTACCGTCTTTATCAATTCCTCCACCTAACAAAATTACATGTTCGGCAGATTCATTCGAAGACACAATTGCCGGATTCAAAATGAGGCAAAGATTGATAACTGCAATAACACTAGCAACAGAAACCAAACTAACGAGAGTTAGTTTGACCCACTTTTTCCAGATACTCCAGAAAGAATGCCCTGTTCTAATTCTATAGATACTCACAAAAATCAGATAACCACCTAAAACTAACCAGATGTGTGTAAAAGATGAAACTATATCTAAAAAAGTTCCGGGATTAATAATAATAAGGATAAAGTCATAAGAGATAGAAAGAATACCTAGAATGATTAAAATTATATTCATATAAAGTCCTCTGTCATGCTGATCCTGAAACAAGTTCAGGATGACGTTTCAGCATCTGTTTTGATAGACCCTGGACCCTTCGCGGCACAGCCGCTCGGAGACTCGCTTAAAATGCTCCACTGGAGCATTTTATCGGCTTACAGCCGTCGCTCCCTAAGTTCAGGGTGACGAATAGTTTTAGTCCTTTTCCACCACAGTATAGTCCCAGGTATGTTTGGGATATCGGCCTTTCATTTCTTTGCAGATTTCTACCCAGGCTCCAGTCCAGAAATGTTCCAGATCTTCTGTAACCTGTAATGGACGGCCTGCCGGAGAAAGTAATCGCAGTAAAACTTTTTTTCCGCAGATTTGTGGCGTGGTAAAACATCCGAAAATACGCTGAATAATAATTTCTATTACCGGTCGTATTTCTGCCTGCTTTTCATATTTTACTTTACAGCGGCAACCATTTTCAAGTGTAAGCATTTCTGGAGCAAGCCGGTCTATTTCTGCACCATCAAGATACCAGTACAGAGCATCAAAAACCGTTGCTGCCGTTAATGAAGTTTTACCAGCCATAAACGGAATAAGCCATTCTTTTACCGAATTTTGGAGTTTTTCTTCGATTTTTTCGTCAAATTCATTATTTTTCTGCTGTTTTATGAACTCTGCACGCAATAAAAGGCTTTCTACTTTGTTATCACACGGTAAACAGGAAATGCCTTTATTTAAGACTTCATTCACCCAGGCCTGTGCATAATCCCCTTCAGAAACAGGCATCTTTCTCCTGGAAAGAACAATTTCACCAAAACATTTCTGTTCAAATTTCTGCAAAGTCCCTTGAGTAAATGAACAAATTTCACGTATTTCACTATGTTTTTCAAGGAATTCAACGATTTTTGCCTCATCAAGCTCGACTAAATCAAAAATAACTGCTTCTTTATCACCCGCTGTTACATCAGGAGCACACAACCATTGCGGCGCTTTTTTATTATATAAACGCGCCTGACGGCCACCTGCAAACTTATATTCAGCAGGCTCTACACCAGGTTCACTTGTACGCTTTGCGAGCCTGTCAGGATATCCGCATAAAATCAAAAACTCTGGATTTACTGTTTCTTTATAATTACAGGCTTTTAGTCGTCTCTCCAAATCAAAAATAAAGCTTCTTTGCATTTCCTGGGAAGATTTTGAATAAGAACTGAATTGAATTAATAATTTCCTGCCTTCTTCACTAAGTTTTCCTTTATCACCATCAAAATCTGACAAAGCAATTCCTGCAAGCCGCGGATGTACACCGAGTGTTAAAGCAGATTTACCTTTCTCCGTAATTCTTCCATCAGCTTTAAGCATTCCAAGCTGACGTAATAATTCCGAACTTTCTTTCCAGGACGCACGCGAAGGACTATCAAGCCAGTCAATTCCTTCCACAGAATAAACACCACGCTCTGAACACTCAAGCACAAGCGGCACTAAATCTGCCCTCAATATTTCCGGCGCAAGTTCCTTTAGCCGCGGGTCGTGCTTATCCCAAAGACGAATACAGGTTCCTTCGCAAAGTCGTCCCGCACGCCCTTTACGCTGTTCTGCAGAAAACTCACTCTCAATTTCCGTAGTAAGTTTTTCCATTCCGGTATTCAAATCAATACGGTTTACACGGGCAAGTCCGCAATCTATTACAATTGAAACACCAGGAACTGTAAGAGAAGTTTCTGCGATTGCAGAAGAAAGAATTACCCTGCTTTTTTCAGAACGCTTTAAAACACGCTTCTGGTCTTCCAGCGAAATACTTGAATGCAGAATACATAGTTCTGTATCACTATCTTCACCGAACAAACCGGTTTCAACAAGAGCTTCCTGAGCTTTTCGGATATCAGAAATTCCGGGGAGAAAGACTAATATATTTTTGTTTTGGAAAGAGCCCCGGGTCATGGACATGGCTTCACGGACTGCACTTACAACATTCTTTTCCGGCTCGTATACTACCTGCACCGGAAACTGTCTGCCCGGCACTTTAAAAACTGGAGTTTCCCCACAGTCACTAAGATACTCCTGCAGTTTCTTTGTATCAATTGTTGCAGACATAATTACAACAAATAAATCATCACGCAAAAGCATTGCTTCTTTCAAAAAAGCAAGTGCCAAATCCGTATTAACTGACCTTTCATGAAATTCATCAAGAACTACCACATTATAAGCTTCTAACGACGGGTCGCTTTGCAGCTGACGCACAAGAATAGCTTCAGTTACAACTTCAAGGCGTGTTGCTTTTGTAATATTATTTTCCAGGTGAATCTTATAACCGACTTCGTTACCTAAATCAGTACATTTATCGCTCAACTCACTCTTACTGTTAAGTTCGCCCACACGGTTAGCGACACCTAATACCGCAATCCGCCGTGGCTCAGTCATAATAATTTTTCCGGGAAAATTTTTAAGCAGCGACAACGGCAATACAGTAGATTTTCCCGCCGCAGTTTCTGCTGTTAAAATCAAAAAACGTGATGGAGAATCACGCAGTGCTTTACAAATATCTTTGAGATACGGGGTTATTGGAAACTGATCTATCATTTTATTTTTTCAAAACAATAATTGTTAAATCATCATTCTGTTCACGACTTGCACAGAAGGAATAAATGTTGTTTGCAATAAAACTTACCTGTTCAGCAGCAGGACGTCCAATAACAACTTTTACAACTTCAAGAAGACGATCCTTACCATAGTATTCTTCGTTTTCATTTTTTATATCTACAACACCATCAGAAAACAGAATCAACTCATCTCCATCCTCAAAATCATAAAACATTGATTCGTAAAAAACAGGAAAGCCTGCAATTCCAATTACACCAACAGACTTTTTACCAAGTTCAACATATTTACATTCTCCAGTACTCTTTTTATAAAGAATTGGAGCCGGATGACCTGCATCAACAAGTTCGATTTGATTTTCAAAAAGGCGAACTAAAACTCCTGTAAGATAATTTTGAATCTCGCCTTTTTCTTCAATTACACGGTCATTAATGCTGTTTACAATTTCCCAAAGCTCAGCATCTTTTTGATTATAGAATTCCTGATGAATAATATTCTTCACAAGCATTGTAACAAGACCGGAAGAAATGCCGTGACCTGAAACATCAAAAATTCCTAGACCATCAAGTTTTTCACCAGTCTTATAAAAATCATAAAGGTCTCCAGAAACACCAACCATAGGACGGCTGAAATATGCAACTTCATATTTTTTTATATCATTTACTTCCTGTCGGAAAAAACTCTGCTGAATCACAGCAGCCATTTTTATTTCATTTTCAAGACTTTCACTGTGATTTTTTAAATTATATTCAATCCGATTAACGACGCTTGTATAAATTAAAACTACAAATATGATCATAAAAACTGTAATTGAAATATTCATACAACGCACGGCAAATAATGTTGAAGCATTTACATTTACATGCGGTTCAATATTTCTGCACGAATATACAATATAAAGAATGGAAGTAACAATCGTAATTGGTAAAGCATATCGTTTTTTATTTTCAAAAACGAGGAATGGCAAAAGTCCCATCAAAAGAATAAAGGAATGAAAACTCGTATATGAACCTAAAAAATAATCAGCCATAACCTGATGGATAATAACTTCGATTAAAGCAATGTTATATAAGATTACATATGATTTTATGCGAAAGGTTAATAATAAAATTACGGCAAAAAGAGATATACTGAAAAAATTATAATAATACATCTCTTTGATATTTACTGCATAGAAAAAAGCACAAATTGCAATATGATAAAGAAGTGAACACGCCGTAACAAAAATAGAAACAGCTCTGGCTCGTTCAAACGAGGATGTTAGGCGGTTCAAACTTTTCCGAATTTTACGATAAAAATCCATTTAATAATTATATAATGAAAAAAAACATTATTTCAATAATATTTTCTTCTTATTATAAATAGCAGAAACTTAATTCTATACTGTTCGTCCATCCCATTCAGAAGAACGCTCACGTTCATACCGTATTGCCGCATCAAAATCAACTTCTGGAGAACAATTCTGTTCTACATTTAACGCCGCAGCATGCAGTCGTCGTATACAGTCAGATTTGTCTTTATATCCAAGTTTTGATTTTTCTATACTGTCACGGAGCACGCGGATTGATTCATCGTAAATCTTCAATGGAACAGGAAATGGGTGTCCATCCTTGCCACCGTGTGCAAAGCTGAAGCGCGCCGGGTCTGTAAAGCGGCTTGGAGTGCCGTATATCACTTCGCTTACCAGGGCGAGTGATTGCAGTGTGCGAGGCCCCAGCCCCGGTGTAAGTAAAAGACTTTCGAAATCTTGTGGCTGCGATTCGTAAGCAGTGGCTAACACCCCACCCAGCCGCTTAAGGTCTACATCCTGTTCGCGCACTTCGTGGTGCGCAGGCATTATTATTGAACGGCCTTTCTGTTCAACCTGCACCTGGGAAACAAGTTCTGGAAATAATTCTCCCTGAACAGGGGAAGTCTCCCCTGTAACGCCCCCGCTTACTTTTCCGTCTTGCATTAAAATGATTTGACTCGCAGGCTTTTCAATTTGAGTAATTTCCTTAATTATTCTTTCCGGTTCCTGACGGCTCATATCAAGAATTGAACTTCGGGCTTTATCTGCTTTTAAATCCGTCAGATTTAAAATTTTTCCTTTATTGTCACCAACTACACCGCTATGTGGTTCTTCAACAAACGAACGTAAGTTAGTTGAACACCAGTGATAACGACGAGCTTTTTTTTCTACTCCATTCATTCCCTGCTGTACAACAGCCCAGTTTCCTGTTCGAGTCAAAACAAAATTATGCTGATATAACTGAAATCCATCCTGAACGGCATTATTATCTACCTTAGCAACAAGCCTGCTATTTCGCACAAGCTCATCTCCATTAAGCCCTTCTTTACCTGATATGTCTAAAAGTTCGTCTGGTGTCATGCGCGAATATTTACCACGCCCGCCACAAACATAAATACCAAGTTCCTTTGCTCTTGGATTTAATCCACGCTTCAGAGCATACATGACACTTGTCGTAATTCCAGAACTATGCCAGTCCATTCCCATTACAGCACCAAAAGATTGAAACCATAATGGATCACTAAGTCGTACTAAAACTTCATCTGGCCCAAAATTTTCGACAAGGGATTCTGTAATCAACGTACCCAAAACCATCATTCTATCTGCAAGCCAGCGAGGAACAAGACCTGAATGAAGAGGTAAATCTGCATGTCCACTATTACGAATCATAATTAATTTATACTACAAAAATGGGCTTTATGAGAATGACAAAATCTTTCAATCAGTTTATTATAATCTTAGAAATATGAAAAAAAAGAAAAAGTTAAATTACGAAATCATCAAAGATAAAAAGCGTTTTAAATTTTTTTACAGAAACGTTTATAGCCGTCTAATAATTAACTTCTTTTTTATTGGAATTCAAATCTTCATACTTTCATTCTTTGTCCTGCGACTTGAAAAATATCTTGAACTTTATTTTGGGCTTTCCCTTACTCTTTCTGCAAGCTTTATGATTTACATGGTAAACAAAAACGGCCGCAATGAGTTTAAGCTTGCATGGATAGTTCCAATGATTTTCGTTCCACTTTTTAGTATTGCCGCTTATCTTATGTATCATACAAACCGCGATTCACTTCATCATTCCAAGAGACTTTCCCTTTTAAGAGAAAAAACTCAGATCCTGCTTCCAGCAAGCATTCCACAAACCTTACCTGAACAAAAACAACTGGTAAAAACACTATCAAAAAATCATGCAGCAGACTTAATGTATTATCTTACAGATAATTTTTTCTTTCCTTATAAAAACTGCAATATCAAATATTTTTCTTGTGGTGAAGATTTTTTCCCAAACCTTCTAGAAGCAATCCATCATGCCCAAAAATATATTTTTCTGGAATTTTTTATTATTGAAGCTGATTCTTCCTGGAATGAAATTATGAATGCTTTACAGGAACGAATAAAAAACGGAGTTGAAGTTCGTGTTCTTTGTGATGGAATGGGCTCTCCAGTAGCATCAACTTCTTATTATCAAAAATATTTAAAATCAAAAGGTTTTGACTCCCGGGTTTTTGTTCCTATCATTCCTGTTTTTTCAACTCATCTGAATAACCGTGATCACAGAAAAATGATAATAATCGATGGAGAAACAGCCTTCACTGGTGGCCTAAATATTGCTAACGAATATTTTAATCGTGGCAAAAATCGTTTTCCTTATTGGAAAGACAATGCAGTTCAAATTCAGGGAAATGCAGTTCATACCTTTATTCAGCTCTTTCTGCAAAACTGGAATTTATTCTCCAAAGAAATAGAAGATTTTTCATCGTATTTCCCAACTTCTTATAAAGAGTTCAATTTTCCTGGAATAACAATTCCTTATGGAGATGATTTTTATAATAACAAAGATATTGCAGAAAACATTTATCTTTACATTATTAATAATGCAAAAAAATATTTAAACATTACCACACCTTATATTTTAATTGATAATCAGCTTCAGGAAGCTTTATTATTTGCCGTAGCCCGCGGAGTAGACGTATCAATAATTGTACCTTCTGTTCCAGATCACCTTATAACATTTTCTATTGGAAAAACTTTTCTTGAAACTTTTGTTAATAATGGAGTTAAAGTTTATCTCTATCAAAAAGGTTTTATACACGCTAAAACTTTCATTTCTGATGACCAGATTGCTACTATTGGTTCTGTAAATCTCGATTATCGTAGTCTTTACCATCATTTTGAAAATGGAGTTGTATTTATTGATTCTCCAGTTATTGTTTCTGCAAAAAAAGATTTTGATGAAGAACTCAAAGACTGTATTCAGATGCAGAAAGGTGATTATAAAAAAATCCCTCCTTATATTCGTTTTATTGGAAGATTATTCCGAATCTTTGCCCCTTTATTTTAAATCAACTACTTTAATAAAACTTAAATACTACAGTGCTGCTACTATTAACTGTCATCTATATTTATGTTAAAATGATTTTTGTAAAAAATTTTTAGAGGTGTTTATGGAAACTCAGACAAAACAGCGCAACTCGTTTACTAGTTCAATCGGGTTCGTTTTGGCTGCAGCAGGTTCTGCCGTTGGATTAGGAAACATCTGGCGCTTCCCTTACCTTGCTGCAAAAGACGGCGGAGGACTCTTCCTTCTGGTATATCTTGTTCTCGCCCTTACATTTGGTTTTGCACTTTTGATTACAGAAGTTGCAATTGGTAGAAAGACTCAGGAGAGTCCTCTTACTGCTTATGCAAAAATTAATAAGAAGTGGGGCTTCCTCGGTATCTTCTCTTTCGTTGTACCATTTATTATTTACCCTTACTATTGTGTAATCGGTGGATGGGTAATGAAATATATGTTCTGCTACCTTGCCTTCCAGGGTCAGGTTGCAGTTGCAGACGGATTCTTTGGCGGATTTATCACTTCTCAGTGGCAGCCAATTTTCTACTGCGCTCTGTTTGCAATTCTCTGTTTTATCATCGTATATAAGGGAGTTGAACACGGAATTGAGCGTTACTCAAAAATCCTTATGCCAATTCTTTTCATAATTGTTGTATTCATCGCAATTTATGCATTGTTCATCAGCCATACAGACGAAAATGGTGTTACACGTACTGGTCTCCAGGGTGCCGCTATTTACTTCATTCCAAATTTTGAAGGTCTCACATTCCGTGGCTTCCTTACAGTCATCCTTGATGCAATGGGTCAGCTTTTCTACTCTCTTTCAATTGCTATGGGTATTATGATTGCTTATGGTTCTTACATGAAGAAAGATGAAAACCTCAATAAGTCTGTAAATCAGATTGAGATTTTCGATACTGGTGTTGCAATCCTCGCTGGTATGATGATTATTCCTGCAGTATTTGCATTCAGCGGAAAAGAAGGAATGTCTGCAGGTCCAGGACTTATGTTCATCACATTGCCAAAGGTATTCAACTCACTTGGTAAATTTGGTGAATTCATTGGTTTGATTTTCTTCGTAATGGTTATGTTCGCTGCTCTTACTTCTGCAGTTTCAATTCTCGAAGCAATTACATCTTCTATGATGGATAAATTTAAGTGGAGCCGCCGCCGTTCAGCATTCATTATGGCTGTAAGCACATTTGTTGTTTCTATCATCGTATGTCTTGGTTACAACGTATTCTACTTTGACCTTAAGCTTCCAAATGGAAGTGTTGGTCAGATTCTCGACATCCTCGACTACGCAAGCAACAACATCCTTATGCCTATTGTTGGTCTCCTTACATGTATTCTTATTGGTTGGGTTGCTAAACCAAAAACTACAATTGATGAGATTACTCTTAACGGTGAACACTTCGTTCGTAAGGGACTTTATGTTGTAATGATTAAGTTCGTTGCACCAATTATGCTCTTCATCATTCTTTTGACAGGTATGGGAATTCTTTAATCCCTGTCATCCTTGACCGCGTTTGCTTCGCAAACATCGCAGGGCTTGACCCGAGGATCTGTATCTTTCTGTATTGTACAGAATTGTACAGATTCCCCGGACAAGCCGGTGAATGACAATTATTCTTATTTCGTTTCAGGTTTCAAATAACCTGTTACTACCCTTTCAGTATTAAGATACTTATTTGCAGCATCTACAATTGCATCTTTTGTAATCCAGTCTACAGCTTTATTTGTATTCGTTGTAAACCATAATGGTTCATAATTGTAAATAATTTCTGCTGCAAATCTATCGAGCCACCAGTTATTATTTCTAAGTGAAGTTTCAATAGAACGTGAATAAGACTCTTTTACTTTTGTAAGCAATTCATCAGAAATATTTCCAGCTTTGATATCATTAATTGTATCAATTACAGCGGCAGAAAGTTCTTCTTCACGAGCAGGCTCACAGCCAAACTCAATTTCTACCTGATAGTATCTGTCTGGCCATCCATCTATATATCCGCTTGTTGCTACACCATAAGAACCACTCTTATCTTCACGAATTACTTCTCTCAAACGAATATCAAGAACAGAACTAAGCTGGTTAATAATTATATTTTCTTTTGTATTCTTCTCAATATCATCACTCTGAGGGAGATCTCCTCCAAAACCTATATAAACATAACCGTTATTATCAATTCCCTTTTTAACATTTACAGTTTTACTTTTTTCAGGGAATGGGAAGTAAACATATTTTGTTTCTTCCTTACTATCGTTAGTTAGTAAAGTTCCAAGATAGTATGCACACAAGTCTACAAGATTCTTTTCATCATAATCACCAACAAATACAAATGTAAAATCAGCAGCATTTCCAAAACGTTCTTTGAAAACTCTTTCTGCTGTAGCTGCATCAAGCTTAGAAATAAAATCTTTGTTCTTAGGCATTGTCCACAAGGTCTTTCCATAAATTGTTTCAATAAGCTTTTCTGAGAAAACCTGTTGTGGTCTTGCACCATATGTTTTTGCAATCTCTCCATACTGACTAACAAGATTTGTCCAGGCATCTTCAGTAAACTGAGGAGCAGTGAAAACCTGATTTATTACCTGAAGAGTTTCTTCTATATTTTCTTTGCAGGCAGAAGCAAAAAAGTATTCTTTTGTACTTTTAATTCCATAATTTACATTAAGGTTTTTAGTTGCAGAATATTTTTGAATCTGTGTAGAAGTGTAGCCGGCAAGACCTGAAAGATTTGCATATTCAACTGCCATTTTTGCAGAAGGAGCATCTTTTTCGTTATGCTGATAATAACCACCCTTACTTCCAGCATAAATTTCAATGTCATTGTTCTGGAAATCAGTTTTCTTTGTAATGATTTTTACGCCATTTTCAAAAGTGTACTGAGTTCCACCAAGTTCCTTAATTGCTTTTTTCTCAATTATTTTTGCTTTAACAGATGGTCTTTTCATTAATGAATCAACCATTTTTTCTTCAGCATAAGTTACATTTGAATTCTCACTTACGTAGTTTTTCCAGATAGCTTCAATTTCTTTTTCTTCAGGAATTGTAATTGACTCCGGACAAAGAACAACCATTGTATCTCCGCGGTCTTTAAACTCTTCTCTTATAGTATTAAGAACTTCTTCAGCAGTTATTTTTTCAATAACATCAAGAGACATTTTTAAGGTTTCTTCATTTGAAACAAGAGTTCTTCCTGTAAGTACATGATTTACCATTTCACTGGCAAATACAGAAGATGCAAGATTTTTTCTGTTATCATGATTTGCCCAGATATTCTGAGTATAAGCCTGTTTCAACATCTGCATTTCAGAATCTGTTGGACCAAAATTCAAAAAGCGTTCATATTCATCAAGAAAAGTTTTGAATGCTGCCTCAAACATCCCTGTTTTTGGATAGACCTGAAGACAATCAAACATTGTATGATTAGTTAAATTTAATCTTCCCATTCCGGCAGCAAGCCATGGAGAATCGGCCTTATTTGTAATTTCCTGACAACGAAGATTAAATGCATCAAAAGCGTAAGTAAGTACGTAATTTTTTCTGAATTGCTCTGCTGTAGTTATCGGTTCATAATCTTTAACTGCCTGATAAATTTCTGCCTGAACAATGTTCAGTTCTTTATCACGCATAACAATTAATTCTTTCTGCTTCTTTGATGGCAAGTTATAAACAGGAAGTTTTTCTGCTTTTTTAGAAGCCGGAATAGTCTCCATTATATCTTTTATAGCTTTTTCCAGAGTTCCTGTTTTAATATCACCAACTGCAACAACTGTCATATTTTCAGGACGATACCATTTATGATAATAATCCATAATACGTTCACGCGAAATATTTCTGATTACATCCATATCGCCGATTGGAATACGTTCAGCAAATCGTGAATCTTTTAACAGTGCCGGAAACATTTTATCCATAACACGGCCCTGTACTCCCTGAGTACGTGCACGCCACTCTTCTACAATAACACCACGTTCTTTTTCAATTTCAACCGGATCAAAAGAAACAGCACAGGCCCAGTCATGCAATACAAGAAGACTTGTCTTCAACATTTCAGGATCATCTGCTGGAAGTTCGAGCATATATACTGTATGTTCAAAATTTGTTTCAGCATTTACTTCCGGACCAAACTGCATACCTATGGATTCAAAATAATCCACAATTGCAGATTTTTCGAAATTCTCTGTTCCATTAAAACAAAGATGCTCAATAAAATGAGCAAGCCCTTTCTGATCCTCATCTTCCATACATGAACCGGTTTCTACTACGAGCCGCAGTTGAATGCGGTTTTTTGGTTCACTATTTTCACGAATCAAATAGGACATACCATTGTTCAATTTACCCTGCTTAATTGCAGGATCCATAACAAGCTGTTTTCCTGCAGTTTTACTTTCTACTTTAGATGAAGAACATCCTGTTGTAAAAAGCAATGCAGCTACAAATGCAAATACAAAAATTGCATTTAAAACCCTGTTGAACTTTTTCATTTTTTTTCTCCTAAGCGGCAAGTTATGCCATATATATATAATAAAATTATATATGTTATGTTTCTTTAAATTAACCATTTTACTTAAAAAATAACTGAAGTTACTAAATATATGACTTATGTCACATCCTATTTTTTGCATAACAAAATAACTCAGACTATACAAAACACATACATACTTCCCATTTAATGCGTTTCTACATATAATATCAGATAATGTTAAACGAAAATAATTATTCATCAAAAACAATTTTTTCTTTCGAAGTCTTTCCACCAAAAAAGACTATGCCCATTGATACTATTTTTTCAACCCTCGATGAGCTCAAAGGACTTGAACCTGATTTTATTTCCGTTACCTTTGGTGCAGGCGGAAGTGAAAACTGCAATAACTCTGTAGAAATCGCCAGACATATAAAAGATATCTGTGGTGTTGAATCTGTCATTCACATGCCTGCATTAAACATGACTAAAGCTGATGCTCAGTTTGTTCTGGAACAATTTCAGCAGGCCGGAATAGATAATATACTTGCCCTTCGCGGTGATAAAGTTGAAGGCAAAGAACCCGCAAATGAGTTCCTCCATGCCAGTGATCTAATTTCATTCATAAAAGATTTTGATGCACACCGCACCGATGGAAAACAGTTCAAGATTTTTGGTGCCTGCTATCCTGAACTTCATCCGCAGTCAAAAGATGTTTTTGAAGATATTGATTATTTAAAGAAAAAAGTAGATGCCGGAGCAAGTCATCTTCTTTCCCAGCTTTTCTTTGACAATAACCAGTTTTACCGCTTTCTGGAACGCTGCCAGATAAAAGGAATTAATGTTCCTATAGAAGCCGGAATCATGCCAGCCACAAATAAAAAATCAATTGAAAGAATGGTCAGCATGACAAATGCCGTGCTTCCAAAAAAGTTTACTGACATGATGGAAAGATACGGAGACCATCCCGAAGCAATCCGCGACGCCGGCATAGCCTATGCCATCGACCAGATTGTAGATCTGGTTACTCATGGTGTTTCTGGTATCCACCTCTACACAATGAACAATCCCCTTGTTGCCCGCAAAATTTATGAGGCGACAAAAAGTCTTTTTGATGTACCACCTATTTTAAAATAGAAAACCGGCTCATATTACTGAGTCGGCTCGCATGATATATAGATTCCCGGGTCAAGCCCGAGAATGACATAACTGTCATTGTTCGGTTTTGTCCTGTTTGTCATTGCCCGGCTTGACCGGGCAATCTATTTTGTCTTACTTCACAAGCTTAACATCAAAACAGATATAAGAATCACCAGGAATACCAGCCTGTGGAACACCGTAACTGCCGTATGCAAGCTCTGGTGGAATTACCATTTTACGTGTTTCACCGTATTTCATTTCCTGAACCATTGCATCAAAGCCTGGAATCATCTGTCCGCCAGCAGTTGTGAACTCAAGTGGTTCATGTCCCTGTGGATGGAATTCTTTTGAAGCATCAAAAATCTGACCGTCTGGAAGATATCCTTTATATTCAACAGTAACCTTTTTACCCTTACCACAAACAGAACCTGCTCCCTGCTTGAGAATCTTATAATAAGTTCCGTTGCTTGCTTTTTCACAGCCTTCAATTACTTTTGCAATTGTCTTCTTCTGAAGTTCTTCTTTGAAAGTTGCAGCTTTTTTAGCACCTGCTGTCTTAAGCTCATCAAAGCTCTTCTGTGTTACTTTGAAAGCTTCAGCATCCTTTCCCTGACGAACAATCTTCAAAGATTTTATGCTATCACCCTGAGCAACCTTGTTTACAACATCCTGTCCTTCAAGAACTTCACCAAAAATTGTGTGCTTGTAGTTGAGCCAGTCTGTTGGAACGTGTGTAATAAAGAACTGGCTGCCGTTTGTATTAGCGCCAGAGTTTGCCATAGCAAGCTTACCAGGCTTATCAAAAATATATCCTTCTACAAATTCATCAGCAAACTTATAACCTGGACCACCAGTTCCGTTACCCTGTGGGTCACCACCCTGAATCATAAAGTCAGAAATTACGCGATGAAATTTCAATCCATCATAAAATGGTTTACCTTTTGCTGCATCCAGAGTTCCCTCTGCCAAACCAACAAAGTTAGAAACTGTCATTGGTGTTTCTTTGTAAAAAAGATTAAGAATGATTGTTCCCTTTTCTGTTTCAAGAACGGCAAATACGCCTTCTTTTCCTTTCAATGCTTCCAAGTTTGTCTCCTTAGTGTTAGAACCTTTGGCAGTACAAGATGTCAATGCAAAAATTGCCATAAGTCCTGCAATAATAGTTTTTTTAAGATTCATTTTTTTCCTCTTAGAATTGAGTTATAAACCATTTGTAAACAGCATCCATTCGGCTGGACATTGAATCAGTTATCTGACCCTTGATTCCAGGAAATTTGATGCTATCCAAATCAGTATTCAAATAAAGCAGAAGGTCATCTCCACAATCAATCACAAGAATATTGATTACCATTTTTCCAGGATAGATTGCATTGAATGGCCCTAGCCCCATTTTATCAAGAATATCAAATCTACAAAGTAGTGTATCATCTTTCTGAAAATAAGAAAGTTTGTATGTGTTTACACCAAAACTGTTATCATCCTGAAGACAGTAAGAAACCTGACCATCAGCATTGCCGGTGTTCTGGTCTTCAATTTTTGTTTTTTTACCAGGTCCTGCAATCATGAAACACTTTTCATATAAAACACATTCTTTCTTTTTTGTGGAAGAATAATAAGTCATACCCTGCATTTTGGAAACAGAACGTACTACAACTGAAACATCATCAATTGTAATAGTACTTTTTCCAGACTTTCCTTTTGCAAGCAAATCTTTTTTGCTGAGAAGATAAAGTCCCTCATAGGTGTATGGATAGTTTTTCTCAACTTTCTCAATCTGGCTTTCATTTATTTTTGAAGCAAAAATTGATTCTGGAAGAAGTTTAAAACCTTTTGAACCGTCATCGCGATACTGTGAAACAACTGAATTTTTTACAAGTGCATCATAATATTTTGATGAAACAAGTTCTTTCACCTTGGCATTTTCTCCGGCAAAACTTAATCCGCCGAATAAAACACCTGCTGCAACAGTACAAGTTATTTTTCTAACTAACGTTAGTTTGTTTTTCATTAGCGAATTCCTTTATAAAGAACGCGAACCTGTTTGAATACACCCTCGCCTTCACTCTTTGTTTCTACATCTGGAATATCATTCAAAGTTGTGTGAATAAGACGGCGCTCAAACGGATTCATTGGTTCAAGTAATATAGAGTTGTGTGAAAGACGAACCTTGTCTGCTGTTGTATATGCAAGACGAACAAGTGTTTCTTCACGACGAATTCTATAATTCTCTGTATCAAGAATTACGCGAACTTCTTCGTGACCAAGACGGCCAGCATAGATGTTTGCAAGCAGCTGAAGTGCATCAAGATTCTTTCCTTTGCGTCCAATAAGAATTGAAGAATAAGAAGAATCGAGACGGATTCCAAGTTTGCGCTCTTCACGATAAGAAACTTCTACTTTTACATCGTAACCCATCTTTTCAATTACATTCTGAATGAATTCGATAAGTTTCTGCTCAAATTCACCCTGTGGAAGAGGATCTGCTACAAGACGTGAATGTTTTTCTTCAGAAGCATCGCTGCCCCAGCTTGAGCCTTCATTATCATCAAGAGTATGAACTCTGATTTTTACGTATCCTTTTTTGAAGAGAGAATTCTTCTGTGTTTCAAGAATCTCAACATCAAACTGGTCTCTTTCAAGACCAAGCTCGTTTACAGCCATTTCAATGGCTTCTTTTTCAGTTTTTCCTTCAAACTCGTAAGTCATTTTTATCAAGTCTCCTATATTCATTGTCATCCCGAACTTAATTCGGGATCTTTTTTATAGATGCTGAAACAAGTTCAGCATGACAAATTATTTTTATTTTCTCTTGCCTTTTGGTGGCAAAGTTTTCTGTACCTTTGCTGCACCAGCTTCTTTTTCAGCACGTTTTTCTTTCATCATCTTGTTGATAATGAGCTGCTGGAAAATCTGCAAAACGTTACTTGTAAGCCAGTACAAAAGAAGTCCAGATGGCGCATTGTAGAACATGAAGAAGAACATCAATGGCATACCATACATCATAAACTTCATTGTAGCCTGACTCTGTCCTGGAGCTCCTGCCTGACCATACTGTGTAATCTTACCAGATAACAACTGAGTAGCCACATAGATTACAGGCAAAAGACGAAGCTGATTTCCAAGAAGCGGAATGTTGAAATTGAAAGTCTTAACAACATCACCAGTAGAAAGATCTGGAATCCAGCCAGGAATAAACATAGCTCCACGGAATTCAAAGTAGTTATTAAAGAGATTATACATTGAAATAAGAACAAAGAACTGAAGGAACAATGGAAGACATCCGCTTGCAGGGTTATAACCAGCCTGCTGATAAAGCTTTGAAGTTTCCTGTTGAAGCTTCTGCTGATCGTTCTTGTATTTTTCCTGAATAGCCTTCATCTTTGGCTGAAGTTCCTGCATTTTGAGAGAACTGAGAGACTGTTTCTTTGAAAGCGGGAACATGATAATTCTAAGAAGAAGTGTCATAACAATGATTGAAACACCCCAGTTATGAATGAGTTTATTAAGGAACTCAAGAATTACCTTAAGGATTTTTTCCATCCAGTTGAACAAGCCGCTTGTCTGCAATGCCTGAGAAACCTTTTTACCACCAAGATTCCAGCCATTGTTTTCTGCAATGTTGTAGCGCTTAAGGTCTTTATCATTTCGTGGACCAAAGTACATATAGTAAGTATCAGAAATATCTGAACCACTGAATGCATTGCGTTCAATCATTGCCTGAGCATTTGCATAGTTATTAACTTCTACATTAGAAGAATAATAGGCTGTTCTGATTTTTTCCGGACTAGAAGGAATTACAAGTTCAACAAAGTATTTTCCGGCAATTCCGTTCCAGATAAAATCTTTATCATATTCTTTGAACTGACCGCTGCTTAACATAATCTTTTTATACTTCTGACCATTGTAAGCAATGAACTCACGGCGCTCATAGCGGTTCTGTTTTGGATCGTAGTGAGGCCCAATCTGTGGTGAAGTTCTGATTGTGTAAGCTGTACCGCCGATATCAAGACCAGTTGAATCAGCAGTATGAATAAGAACATCAAGCTTGAAAACATATTCACCATCCATAAAGGTATAAACTTTTCGGAGTGTTGTTTTCTTACCGCTTACGTTCATTGTTTTAGTAAATGTAATTGATTTATCAGTGATTTCGGTATTGAAGATTTCGTCCACAATTTTTGCATCAGATTTACCAAATGCAAGTGACAGGGTTCTGTTTTTGCTGCTTACATTGTCAGAAAGCTGTACAAAGTCATCTGTATCCATGTCTTTGTGGTCAAGAAGCTTATAACTGATAATATCGCCACCCTTGTTTGTAAATACAACTTCAACCTTATCAGTTTTGATTGTATATTTCTGTTCAACAAGTGCTGGCTGATCATCAGATTCAGATTCTTCTGCTTCAATTTCTGCATCAGCAAATACAGCTGCATTCTCTTCCATACTTGAAAGATCAAGCTCCTGTGGTTCTGCAGATTCATCTGTTTCTGTCTGTACTGTTGCCTGATTTCCAAAAGCAGGATTTAATCCCGGGAAAAACTTTGGCAAAATCAGATAAGACGCAACAATTACAAGTGTAGAAAGGACAATAGCCCATATGGTATTTTTATCCACTTTTTAGTCTCCTGTAGAAGGCCTGTATGGCCGGGTTTAAAGCGGAAAACATACGACCGTTCGTTAGGGAACAGGATCGTATCCGCCTTCGTGAAATGGATTGCATTTGAGAACTCGTTTAATTGAAAGTAAAAGGCCCTTACCCGGCCCGTATTTTTGAATTGCTTCAAGCGCATATGCAGAACAAGTAGGTGTAAATCTGCAGGTAGGCCCATGCAATGGAGAAATACAAATTTGATAAGCACGAATTAGTAAACAGAAAAACTTAGTTAAAAATTTTTTGATGGCACCAATAAATCGGCCGGCCAAAGATTTCAACATAGCCTTATTCCTGAATTAATCCTGCCTTTTGACACAATAAACGAATTTGATCACATCGCGAGTGGAACGAATCATTTCCGGGATATATTAAGAATAACATGTCATATCCGGTGTTCAGATGTGATTTTAGTAATCGATAGACTTCACGGCTGTACCTTTTTGATAAGTTCCGTTCGACAGCGTTACCGTAGCCGCGCATCAAAGGAAAACCAACACGATTCATTCCAAGGTTGTTTTCTAAATAGAAAAGCTTAGCACCCGGAATACTTATCTTTTTTCCGTCTTTAAACAGTTTCTTAAAATCAGCGGGATTCTTTATTCGTTCCTCACGTTTAAAAAATCCCGTTTTTATCAAGTCTGTTTCCATCCCTAAAAATTAGTACTTCTTCTTTTCGTCAGAAACTGAGAGCTTTGCGCGACCCTTAGCACGTCTGCGAGCCAAAACTTTGCGACCGCCCTTTGTAGCCATACGAGCTCTGAAGCCGAATTTTCTGTTGCGTTTTACTTTGCTTGGTTGATATGTTCTTTTCATAGAACGTACTCCTTATATCATATAAATTTAAATTTCTATTAAAATACAAAAATAGTAATAAAATATATCATTTATTTAAAGAATTGGTCAAGGTAGCAGCTAAAAAACCAATAAGCAAAGAGCAAGACTCTGACCCGGAAAATCAAATTTTTAAGAATCTATATATTTTATGATATCCAGCCTTGTTGCAGCATGCGGAAAGTCCTCAAAAAGAGGGCATGGGATGTGCGGCTCATAGGCAAGGTCGCGGAACCAGGTGCACTGAATGGCCTGCATTCCCAGGTCGCGGGCACCTTCGAGTTCATGAGAGCCGCCGTCGCCTACGTAAAGGCATTCCTGGGGCGTGACGCTCAGGGCCTGCATGGCCCGGCGGTAGATTTCCGGGTCTGGTTTTGAGATGCCCTGCTCGTAAGAAATCATAGCTGCGTCGAAAAGTGGATAAAGCGGAGATTCGAGAATCATGTCGCGCTCGTCGGAAAAGGTGTTGGTGATGAGGCCGGTTTTGAGGCCCTTTTCGCGGAGGGTTTGCAGAAGCCAGAGAGACTCAGGCGGAATGTTGTTGAAGGTGTCTCCCAAAGCTTCGCGGCGTTTGCGGCAAACAAGCTGGACGTTTTCCGGGGAATAAGCGCCCAGGTTTTTGAGAGTTATGGACAGGCCTTCTTCCATAGAATACTTTCCAAGCGTTCGGTCTTTTTCTGTTTCGTGCCAGCATTTGCGAAAAGCTTCTATTGGCTGATTGAGATCTGCGGCAATGTGCTCGCTGAAATAGGTTCTTCCCGTAAAAAGAGTTACGAGCGTTTCAAACATGTCAAAAATTACGGCTTTAATCATTTTGTCTTCCCCGGCGGGATGCCTTCTACTATCTGTATTTTATAAAATAATAAATTACGTAAACCCAGCCCAAGGCGCCGTGAACAATTGCCCAACCAATTGATTTCCAGGTTACAAAGCTGATAACCATGGCAAGTGCAGAACCAAAAGAAATCCCCTTCTCCACAGAGCGTCTTACAATCTTTCTTGAGCCGTCCGGGCGTTCTTCAATTTCTTCGATAATTTCATTTCCCATAAAGCTTGACCTCCTGTTATCGTGTGTCTTATCTTGTTGATTTATTATAGCACATAGGATTTCCTGTATAATTAAAGACGTTCATGAATTGCAAAATTTAGTGCACGAAATGCTATTCCTTGAGCTGCAATGCAAATTATTTTCCATCTTTTCGGAAAGTGCAGATATGGGTAGTATGTTCAAGGCCTGCCTTTGCCTGCTCAAGAGGAAAGCCACCCCAGCCGACAGAGGCACGCATTTCGAGGTATTCTTCCGGTGTAATTTTATTTGTAATTTCGTATTTCATATTTTGTCTCTTCTCCTAACTAACGTTAGTTTGCATTCTTATCATAATCAGTGCATTGTTCCACGGGAATCTTCCCTGCCATCCGGTTGGAGGAGTAAAACTGAATCGAAGATTTTTTCAATTATTTTCATATACTCTTTATTATGCTACCATATCATTTAAAATGACAGAAGAAAAAATTGATTTAGCAGAAATTATTTACGCTGCCGTACGTCAGATTCCCCGCGGAAAAGTTGCCTCGTATTCTCAGATTGCGGCACTGGCCGGAAACTGCAACCTGCGTCGCTATGTGGGAAACGCTCTGCATAAAAATCCAAGTAATGCGGTGACGCCCTGCCACCGGGTTGTGAATGCAAAAGGCTTTTGCTCCGGCAGCTTTGCCTTTGGCGGCCCGGATGCCCAGCGTTCAAAGCTCGAAGCCGAAGGCGTTTGCTTTGTGGACGGCCACGTTGATTTAGAGCGTCACCTGATCAGCGAAGACGACTTTGAAGCAATGAAAGCCGGATTAGCGGAAGATTTACAACGGGGGTTTTAGGGGGTAAGCAGTTTACTGCGTCCCCCTAGGAGAAGGGGTAGCCCGAGACACCGCAACGAAGTGAGGAGGCTCGGGCGCAGGGGAAGGCCTTCCCCTCCTTAAAATTATAAAACCTCTTTCCAGAGATCTTCTTTGAAGCCCGGAATTACCGCAGAATCGGTAACTAAGAGGGGCCGCTTCACCATCATGCCGTCGGAGGCAAGGAGCGCAAACTGCTGGTCCTCGGTCATCGAAGGAAGCTTTTTAGAAAGCTCCATTTCGCGATAAAGGATGCCGCTGGTATTAAAAAACTTTTTCAGAGGCAGCCCGGATTTTTTATGCAGGCTTCGCAAGGTCTTTTCATCCGGATGCTGAGCTTTAATGTCTATTAAATCATATTTGTAACCCTGAGCATCCAGCCAGGCCAGGGCTTTTTTGCAGGTTGAGCAACGGGAATAACAGTAAACTTTTGTCATAAGAAGCTCCTTTTTTTTAGTTTGGAATATGCATTAATTATAGCTCAAAAGCGACGGGATTTCAGAAAAAAAGTGTGTGGGCGCCAAATTATTCTTTTCTCCAGATTGTGCAGTGGTAGCCTTTTTCGTAACCCAGTTTCTGATAGAAGGGGTCACCTCCGCCGGTCATGTGAGTTGCACCCAGGGTTTTCATTCTTTTGTAATGAAGTGAAAGTGCGGCAGAGGCAAGTCCTTTTTTGCGGTGATCCGGATGTGTACAAAGCGGTTCCATGTAGGCAAGCTGATTTTGAGGCACCCACCACATTCCCGAGAAGCAAACGTATTCTT
>CAMNBC010000018.1 GCA_946532115.1 uncultured Treponema sp. | reverse complement strand
GCTGTAAGAATCTTAATGTAGACAAGATTGTAGCACTTACAAACGAAATCTATAAAAAACAATAATTTATTTATAAACTCCATTTTATAAACAGATTTAAGGCAGGCATCCAGTCCTCTTGTTGGGTGCCTGCCTTTTTTTAAAGCTGGGAATTTCTTCTTTGTTTTGGAGTAATTCCTCTTATTTTTTTGTAAGTTCTGATAAAGTGACTGGCATCCGTGAAGCCGGTTTCCTGGCTGATGTAGTCGAGGGTTTTATCTGTATAGAGCAGGAGAGTGTCTGCCTTACAGACTCTTATGAACTCAATATATTCCTTGCAGGTTTTTCCAAATTGAGTTTTAAACTGTTTTGCGAAATTTGAATAACACATTCCGCATTTTGAAGCTAAATCTTCTACGCTGATATTTTCAGATGAGTGTTTGTCTATATATTCGAGTACTGAAAAATCTTTTGTGGAAAACTGATCAAAAGTGGTTTTTGACGAGAATTGAAAACCGTGTCTGAGCCATATTCTTATGACTTCGGTTACAATAAGGCTTATCATGGATGCTACTTTAATATCGTAGCCGAACTGACGGTTCTTGGTTTCCCACATGCAGTATTCAAAATACATTTTTACGGGATTAAAGCGCAGGTCACGTGCTGTAAGAAGGTTTGCTGCACCCGCATCAGAGTTTGCCTTATCAAGAAGTTTTGGAAGTTTAGGGGAACCCGGAGTCGTGTTTGAAAGAATCATATCATCAAACTTAATAACATAGAAAAAAGGTTTATCAGGGTATTCTTCCTTTACCGGATAATCAAGAAAGGCATGAATCTGTTTTGGATGGAAGATAATCATATCACCGGGGTTCATTGTGTACTGTTTTCCGTCTACTTCTGCATAAAGAACGCCGCTAACCAGATATACCATTTCTGTAAAATAGTGCCAGTGAGGTTTGACATATTTCCAATCGCCCGAAAAGGCTTGAAAAGGAGCATTCAAACTGTCGCTTTCTTCAAAAAGATCGTCCATATCTCCTCCGTAGAGAAACGTACAATAATTTACACCTTTTCTTATACCACGTTATTAAAAGTAATGCTAGAGTAAATTTAACAATAAAGAAATGTTCTATTTTTGACATTTCGGGGATTAATGATGAAAGAAAAGACTTCTTTTTCATGGGTGTGGTCTTATGTACGCCGTTACCGTTTTGGAATGGCGGCAGGACTTTTTTTAAGTGTATGTGTCGCTGCAATGAATATGGTGAATCCGCTGGTGACGGGAAACATCGTAGACAAGGTAATTAAGGGTGGCCAGCATGAGCTGTTATTTAAATTGATAGCTATTATGCTTTGTGTTGTTGTAGGAAAGTCTATTTTTCGCTACAGCTATCAGGTTATTTTTGAGCATTGTTCGCAGAATGTAATCTTGAAGATGCGGGAAGATTTATATGCGCATATTCAAAAACTTGATTTCAGCTGGTATGACAATGCACCAAGCGGAAATGTAATGACTCTGCTTACATCCGATCTTGATAAGGTTCGACACTTTGTTGCATGGGTTGTATATCAGATTCTTGAAAACAGTTTAATCTATATCTTTTCAATTATTACGCTTGCTTCAATAAACTGGAAACTTACCCTTGCATTTATGGTTATTGCACCGCCTGTACTTCTGCTTGTGCGAAAGTTCAAGATACAAATTCGTCCTGCTCATATGAAAGTACGTGACCAGTTTGCAGTTCTGAATACTCGTGTTGGAGAAAACATTGAAGGAAACAGAGTTGTAAAAGCTTTTGTCCGAGAAGGGTATGAGACTGAGAGATTTGATAAAGAAAATGAAAGTTACCGCGATGTTTCAATTGAGAATGCTGATATGCGCGTAAAGTTTTTGCCATGGATTGATGCATTGTGTCAGGTCCTTCCTGTAATTTTGATTTTGTTTGGCGGATACCTTGTAATTCAGAATGAGATGACTATTGGACAACTTGTAACATTTAATGGTTTAATGTGGGCATTTATTCAGCCAATTAATATGTTTGGTATGCTGGTTGATAACACACAGAACTTTGCTGCTTCAGCAGACAGATTGTATGAACTGCAGAAGGCAGAAAGTAAGATTAAGAATCCTCAGAATGCTGAAACAGGAAAAGAAACAGCTGCATCAGCTTCTGATTCTATTAAGGGACGTGTAGAGTTCCGTAATGTGAATTTCTCTTATAATGAAACTCCTGTAATCAGAGACATGAGCTTTGTAATTGAGCCTGGAACTACAGTGGGAATTTTAGGTCCTACAGGAAGCGGAAAATCTACAATTGCAAATCTTATGTGCCGCTACTACGATGCAGATTCCGGTGAAGTTTTGATTGACGGAAAGAATGTAAAAGATTACAACCTGCAGGAGCTGAGACGTAACGTAGGAATTACAATGCAGGAAGCTTTCCTGTTCAGCGATACAGTTGAAGGAAATATTGCCTTTGCAAAACCGGACGCAAGTTTTGAAGATGTAGAAGCGGCTGCAGAGCTTGCCAGGGTAAAGGAATTTATCGGCGATCTCACAGATGGATATGACACAATTGTAGGCGAACGCGGTGTTGGACTTAGCGGCGGACAGAAACAGAGAATTGCACTTTCTCGTCTTTTCCTTGCTGATCCTAAGATTATGATTCTTGATGATACTACAAGTGCGGTTGATAATGACACGGAATATAAAATCCGGCAGTCAATTAAGAGCCGCAGTGAAGGGCATACGGCTTTTATTATCAGTCACAGAGTTTCATCATTCGAAAACTGCGATGTGATTCTTGTGATTCAGGATGGAAAGATTGTGGACAAAGGAAGCCACGAAGAATTAATCAGCCGCGACGGATATTACCGCGAGGTTTGGGAAGAACAGAGAGGCTAATATGGCAAGAAATAAATTTGATACTGATGAAGAGATTGAACAGAAATTTAATCCTCATATTGTAATGCGGCTTTCTAAATGGATTAAGCCTTATGCCGGCTGGATGGTGCTTTCTTGTGTAATCATGCTGGTATCATCAGCTATTTCACTTACCAGTCCATACCTTACCCGTATGGCGATTGACAAGGCAATTCCAACAGCTAACTATCGTTTGTTAGTAATAATTTCAGCTGCTCTTCTTTTTTCTACTTTGATAGTAAGAATTCTGCTCGCTGAAAAGCTGAAAATTATGACCCGTGTAGCACAAAAGATTATTGTAAATATCCGCCGCGATGTTTTTACAAAACTTCAGTCGCTGCCGTTCAGTTATTTTGACAGTCGTCCACACGGAAAGATTCTTATCCGTGTTGTAAACTATGTAAACTCACTTTCTGATTTGCTTTCAAACGGAATCATCCAGCTGATTTCTGACTTGTTTACTTTACTTGTAATCATAGGCTTTATGATTGCAATTGATGTCAAACTAACGTTAGTTTGTATGGCTGTTCTGCCGGTACTTTTTATCATTCTTTTTTCTATGAAGAAAAAGCAGCACGAAGCCTGGAAGCAGGAAAGTTACAAGCGTTCAAATCTTACAGCTTACCTTTCTGAAAGCTTAAATGGTATGAAGGTAACACAGAGTTTTGCCCGCGAAGAAGTAAATCAGGGAATCTTTGATGAGCTTTGCCGTAAGTGTAAAAAGGTATGGATTCATGCCGTCAACATTAACAATATTATCTGGCCTTCTGTAGATATCCTTTCTACTTTGGGGGTAACTCTTGTTTATCTTGCAGGTATCAACTGGCTTGGCGAAACTGTAACAATTGGTACACTGGTTGCCTTTGCAGGTTACATCTGGCGTTTCTGGCAGCCTATTCAGAATCTTGGAAACTTCTACAATTCCATGGTAACTACCGGCGCATACATTGAACGCATTTTTGAACTGCTTGATGAAAACGATGATATTACTGACAAACCTGGTGCACGTGAACTTCCTCCAATCCGTGGACATGTTCAGTTTGATCATGTTGATTTCAGCTATGAACCTGGAAATCCTATTTTGAAGGATGTTGATTTTA
Source organism: uncultured Treponema sp. (assembly GCA_946532115.1). GTDB lineage: Bacteria > Spirochaetota > Spirochaetia > Treponematales > Treponemataceae > Treponema_D. The sequence goes on along the minus strand of CAMNBC010000018.1, from coordinate 19,479 downwards.
CAATTACTCCTGGTATGACTGTTGCAATAGTTGGTCCTACCGGTGCTGGAAAAACAACTATCGTTAATCTTTTGAGCCGTTTCTATAATGCGGAAAAGGGGAAAATTTTAATTGACGGAATTGACATTCAGGATCTTCAGATTAAATCTATTCGTAAACAGGTTGGTGTAATGCTTCAGGATAGTTTCCTTTTCAGTGGAACTATTATGGAAAATATCCGCTACGGACGGCTTGATGCTACTGACGAAGAGTGTATGGCAGCTGCTAAAGCTGTTCAGGCTCATGAATTTATTTCGGCCTTTCCAGAAGGATACAACAAAATGCTTTCTGCAAATGGCGGTGGTCTGAGTCAGGGACAAAAGCAGCTCATTAGTTTTGCCCGCGTATTGCTCAGTGACCCTCGCATTTTGATTCTGGATGAGGCAACTTCGTCTGTCGATACTCATACTGAAAAAGCGCTTCAGCAGGGACTTGGTGAACTGTTGAAGGGGCGTACAAGTTTTATTATTGCGCATCGTTTGTCTACTATCCGCAATGCTGATGTGATTTTCTTCGTTGATCATGGAGAGATTGTTGAGCGCGGCAATCACGATGAGCTTCTTAAACTTGGCGGTCATTATGCGAAAATGGTACAGGGAGTGTTTGCGTAAATTGCTCCATAATGATAAAATATTTTCATTATGAATGTAAACGATTTCCGTGCGAAAGCCTACGGTGTTGGTAAAACAAATAAAAAAAATGACAGCACCGCAGACAACGCAGATGATATAAAAGCAAAAGATCTTACACAAAATAAACCATCTTCATCTCAGGAACTGGAGGAGTCCGTTTCGTTTTTGAAAACCGGCGGTCTACTAAAAGTTCCTGTTGAACAGACAACGTCCGATGGAAAAGACTCTGTTTACCGTCGTGTTGCAAAATTTCTTCTTTTAATCGGTGAAGATGAAGCTGCTAAAATTCTTCCTCATCTTGCTGAAACTCAAATAGAAAAAATAATTCCAGAAATTGCTTCTATTCGTACAGTGAGTAAGGAAGAAGCTGCTGTTATTCTTGAAGAATTTAACGGGCTTCTGAATAAGGCGCGTGAGGAGGGCGGTGTAGAAACTGCCCGTGAAATGCTTGAAAAGGCTTATGGTAAAAAGCGTGCCGATGAACTTTTGAAAAAGGCTATGCCGCTTGAAGGCAAGGTGCCTTTTAATTATCTGCGCGATGCAGACAATGAACGAATTTATCTTTTAATAAAAGATGAAAATCCCGGCGTACAGTGCATGGTACTTTCTCACCTGGAGCCAAAAAAATCAGCTAAAATCATCAATCTTATGACTCCTGAAGAAAAAAAGGAAGTTGTAATGCGACTTGCAAAAATGGAACCTGTAAGCCCGGATGTGCTTCGCCGCGTAGACCAGGCTATGCACGAAAAATCGCTTAATCAGACTGTTGAAAAAGCAGAAAATATTGATGGCCGCAACGCACTTGCTCAGATTCTTAAGAAGATGGATGTTGGAGCAGAAAATGATATTCTTACATATCTTAGCGAAGATGACCCGGATTTGGGACAGGATCTCAGAAGCCGTCTTTTTACAATGGACGATGTCGTAAAATCAGACGACCGTTTTGTTCAGGAGAAACTTCGCGAGATGACAGAGGTAGATATTGCCTTCCTTATTGCAGCCAAGCCTGATGATTTCCGCGAAAAAATCTTAAGTAACATTTCTGCTGGCCGCCGCGCCGAAGTTCGCGCACAGGAAGACATCTTAAAACCAATGCGCCGCTCAGACTGCGAACGCATAACGTCCGAGTTCTTCAGCAAACTCCGACGTGCATACGAAGAGGGACACTTAATCATACAAGACAGGAACGACGATGTGTTTGTGTAGCAGCGTCATGCTGAACTTGATTCAGCATCTGTAAAAAGACCCTGAAACAAGTTCAGGGTGACAATGAGGTTATTATGTTTAATTTTACTGATCCAATTAATATCGGAAAGTCATACAAGGACTTTGTTTTACTTTCAATTGATGATTTAAAAGATTACAAAGCAAAAGGTGTTTATCTGCGACATAAAATTACAGGACTTGAGGTTTACCACATCATAAAAGATGACAAAGAAAATCTCTTTGCCTATGCATTCCGTACTGTAGATAAAACTTCACGCGGTGTGGCTCACATCATGGAGCACTCGGTTCTCTGTGGTAGCGAAAAGTATCCACTAAAAGAGCCGTTCATTACACTTGCTTCAACAAGTCTCAATACTTTTTTGAATGCCCTTACATACCCGGATAAGACCGTTTACCCTGGCGCCTCTGTTGTACGAGCAGATTACTTTAATATGATGGATGTTTACGGTGATGCTGTCTTCTTTCCAAAACTAGATAAGGCAACTTTCATTCAGGAAGGACACCGTGTAGAAATGGACGAGAACGGTAAGCTCAGCATTCAGGGCGTCGTTTACAACGAGATGAAAGGAAATTATTCTTCATTCCAGCCGATTGCTTTCAGCGACCTTATAGGTGCAATGTTCCCAAACAGTTATCCTGCTTTTGATTCGGGCGGAGACCCTCTTCATATTCCGGAACTCACATATCAGGAATTCCTGGACTTTCATCAGAAGTTTTATAGTCCGGATAACTGCCTTCTTTTCCTTTATGGTGATATTCCAACAGAACAGCAGCTGGATTTCATTGATGAGCGCTTTATAAGTCGTCTTGTAAAAAAATATGATTGTCGCGAAGGTGGAACAATCAGCAATATTGATACAACCTGTAAAGTTCCTCTTATCAAAAAAGAAATCCGCGAGCTCCAGAAACTGGAGTTCTTAAAAGAATCAACTGAAATAAAAACTTATGCACCTGAAACCGGTTCAACTGGAAGTCTTGTTACCCTCAACTGGTATGCAGGAAAAGCTGATATGGAAAAATACTTTTTGAGTGAGGCTCTCTGCGGAAACGATAGTTCTCCTCTTGCACGCGCCCTCAAAGATTCAAAACTCGGTGATGATGTTCAGTTTCAGAGTTTTGGACAGTTTAAAGAAGAGTTTTATACAGCAGGCCTTTGGGGTGTTCAAAAAGGTGATGAAGAAAAAGTTTTCAGCCTTGTAGAAAAAACACTCAACGAAATCTATGAAAATGGAGTTTCTCAGGAAGATATAGATTCTGCAGTTATGGGAATTGATTTTGCATTACGTGAGGTAAACCGTTACTGGGGGCCATTCTCAATTCAGCTTATGGAAAAGGCTTTGAAAGGCTGGTGTAATGGAGATTCCTGTGCAAGTCAGTTGAGTCCTATTACTTCTTTTGAAAAGGTAAAAAAAGCTCTTCGCGATGATCCTGATTATACAAAAAATCTGATTAAAAAGTACTTTCTTGAGCCAGATGCTGTTAAGGTGCGTTTTATCTCTGAACCTTCAGATAAATATTTTAAGGAACGAGAAGAAGCTGAAGCTGCGCTTGTTCAAAAACTTGAAAAAGATATTGACCGGGAACAGTTAAAAAAAGATTTAGACGAGCTTCATGCATATCAACAGCATATTGAAACAGCAGAAGAAACAGCCTGCATTCCTACAACAAAAATCAGCGAGCTCGACAGAAAAATCGACATTCCTCATACAAGCCTTGAGTTTGTAAAAGGAGCTGACAATTCTGATATTCCTCTTTTTGTGAGCAAAGAAGATACAAACGGCATTTTCTATATAGATGTACTTTTCCCTTTTGATAATCTTGCACCGGAATATTTACAGCATGTTCCGTTTCTGGCTGATGTAATTACAAATCTTGGCTGGAACGGTAAGGGCTGGGACCGCTGTACGGCTGAATCTTCCTGCATAATGGGCGATATCTGGGGGCGTACTCTTTGCGGATCAATTCCAGATGTACCAGAGTGTATAAAAGAGTCTGAAAAATATAAAGCCTATAATTTCTGTGGCCGCAACTGGATAGGTTTAATTTGTAAGGCCTTGAGTGAAAAGGCAGAAGAAGCTTTGAATATGCTTGCTGAAATAATCACTACGATGGATTTTGAGGATCACAAGCATCTTGAGACTCTGATTGGTGAACTTAAAGCAGAAAAGAAAAACAGCCTGATTTCTAACGGTCGTGAATATGCCCAGAAGCGTGCACGTTCAATGTGGAGTCCAAACCTTGCACTCAACGAAATTATGTGGGGAATCAGCCAGCTGCATACAGTAGCAAATTATAAAAAACATGATTCTAAAAAGCTCTTGAAAACCTTTGCTTTTATGTACAGCGAATGTGTAAAAGCAGGTGGAATTATTCATATTACCGCAGATGAAGAATCACTCAAAAAAATCCGCCCTCTGCTTCAAAACTTTGCTAAGAAGGCTGGAATTACAAAACTTCTTCCAATTCATAATTATACAATGGAAGAACTGAAACCATATATCTGGCAGGCTGATGATGCAGATTCAAATGAACTTCAGTTCATTAAAGTTTCAGGACAGACTGGTTATGCAGCTTCTATCACTCCTGCTTCCGGATATCTTTCAAAAGAAGCTGCAGCCGAAATAATATTCTCTTCCTGGGTTTCAAATCATACGTTGTGGGATAAAATCCGTACAACTGGTGGTGCGTATGGAGCAAACTGCTGGATAGACAGTATAGAAAGACAGGTTGTCATGACCACTTACCGTGACCCGACTCCAGCAAAATCAATAGATGTTTATCTGCAGTCATTAAAGGAGCTGTGCAGTAAACCGATTCCGAAAGAAGAAGTTGAAAAAACAATAGTTTCAACTTATGGAAACGCAATTGTGCCTGCATGCCCTAAAGACCGTGGAGCCCGCAGTTTTGAAGGCATGCTCTATGCAAATCCTCAGGATTTCAAACAGATAAGGGTTGATAATATTCTGAAAGTTACAGAAGAAGATGTGGAAAAAGCCTGTGACCGTATTTATGAATCATCAATAAAAAAATGTTCTAAGGCAGTTTTCTGTAATAAATCAGATGAATTCGCTGGAAAAATAATAAAACTTCCGCTATAATTTAGGAAATTAATTCCATAATATTACAGGAGATAAAGTTTATGGATAAAAAGACTAAACAGTGCATAAAGATGCTTAGAGACCTGGTATCTGATGTTCAGGGTGCTCCTTTCCCTGGCGGAGATCTCAAAAGTGAACTTTATGAAATCTGGTATGAGCATGCTCAGCGTGCAGCGGTTGAGTGCTTTGAGTACTTGAACGATAATTTTCCGGAAGAACAGAAGGAACTCGATAAAACTATCGATAAGCTCTTTAAATAATTCTGTTCTATTAGCAACTTAATAGAAAAAAAGTATTTGATTCAATATAAAAAAGGCTGTCGTCGAAACAAGGTGTTTTCAGACGGCTTTTTTTTATTAACTTTTATTAAAAAATGTCGAAAATATAGTATAGACTCGTCGAAAGGTTTTAAAACATGAAGTCAAATACAAAGATAGCAAATGATTATAAGTTCGGAATGAACGGAGCCAAAAAAAAACTGGGGATAAACTGCTGGCGTTTTGTGTTTAATGCCATTAATACTGTTACCGGTTCTGAACAGATGTTTTATATCGAATTTGAAATGCTCAATCCCTGGAATTCTCAGGAAGAAGTACTTCTTGGTTTTAAGCCGCGTGTAAAGATTTCTGCAGAAGATTTGCAGTATGCTCTTGCAGGAACCGATTCTGCAAAATCACTTACAACAGAAGATATAGTTCAGCCTTCTTATTGTGCAGTAAGAGTTGGTGCATTTGGAGAAGAAGGTAAACAGTTGTGCTGTTATTATCCTGTAAAAGCAGTTAAATTCAATAATAAACCTTTTGAAATTCTTGTAGATAATAAATATTTTAATGAAAATAAACTCGGCGGATTCTTAAATGTTTCAGAAGAAGATCGTGCAGAGCATCCGGAATTTCTGTGCGATTCAGGATATGCAAAATGGGAACTGTCTTATACAATCAAAAAAGATTACAAGACAGGATATAAATCTGACTTTTTCAGATGGTTTCCTTTGGGATTGCAAACTGTTTATTCTGGTACAATTCATTTTGATGGTAATGATTATGCAGTTGATCCGCGCCGCTGCAGTGGCTATACAGAACGTTTCTGGGGAAAATCAATTCCTGAACCATATTTCCATGTTTCTGCTGGTACTTGTACAAGTGTAATTTCTGGAAAAACCCTTCTTGATTCTTCATTTGCTATTACAGGTATTTTTAATGAACGCGTTTCCTTTATAGGTAATTTTGAGGATATTGATATTTCACTTTGTGCAGACGGTTCTAAAAGGCAATTCTCTGTAGTCTGGGATTGTTCTCAGATGCCGGAAGCTGAAAATCCGGAAGAAAATCTTTTGCACTGGTCTGTCAGTTTGAACAGCAAACTCTGGGTTATTGATATAGACATTTTCTGTAAAATCAAAGAACTAAATAACCGTACTATTGAATTACCGGAAGGAAGACGTCAGGTATTAAATCTTCTTGAAGGTGGAACTGGTACTGGTGAAATTAAACTTTATAAACATATCGGAAATACTCTTGAACAGATTGAGCACGCAACACTTGTAAAAGTATTCTGCGAGTTTGGTCATATCGAAGAGGGCGAATTCTAAATCTATACAAAGGACAAAAAAATGATTATTACTCTTGAGAATGAAGCTTTCACTGCTGAAATCAGTTCGAAAGGCGCAGAGCTTCAGAACCTTATCCGAAAAAATGACAAAATGGATGTAATCTGGCATGGCGATAAAGCTGTATGGGGAAATCATGCACCGCTTCTTTTCCCTTACGTTGCAAGATGTCTTGGTGGTTACTTTATGATTGAAGGAAAAAAATGTGAGTATAGCCGCAACCATGGATTTGCCCGCGATCTTGAACACAAGGTCGTTGAACAGACTGCTGACAGTGTAGTATTTGAACTTACACATGGGGAAGATACACTTTATCGTTTTCCTTATTCATTTATTTTTAGAACTGAATATAAGCTGACAGATAAAGGTATTAACTGGAAAATTATTGTAAAGAATACCGGGGATAAAGCATTCCGTTTTGGTACCGGTACACACGCTGCTTTTGATTTTAATGGCTATAAGGCTGAAGATTTTGTTGTTGAATTTGAAAAGAAAACTCCATTAACAGCTGTTGTTACAACTCCAGAATGTTATCTTGCTGCTGATAAAGACGGAAAGGCTCCTTATACTAAATCTTACGGAGAAAAGAAAACTGGTTTTGTACCTGTAACTTCTGCTGGTTTTGGAAACGGACATCTATTCCTGAATAATGATTCTGAATGGGTTGGACTTAAGAATATAAAAAACGGCTCGATTATTAAAATTACAACAAAAGGATTCCCTTATGTAATGTTGTGGCAGAATACAGCCGGAGATCCTCAGTTTGTTTGTATTGAACCGTGGCACGGGCTTCCGGATGCTGAAAACACAGATCATCTCTGGCAGAATAAAGCTGGTATGAATGACTTACCTGCCGGTGGAATGTTTACCTGCGAACAGAATATTTTTGTTGAATAAAAAATGGTCTTGCCGAATCATCACTTTCATTATTATTTTATAATTGAAGGTGATGATTATGAATTACGAAAATTTTACAATCAAAACTCAGGAGGCTCTTCAGGAAGCCTCTTCAATCGCTAACAAAAACGACAACTCAGAAATAGGAACCGAGCATGTGCTTGAAGCGCTACTTGAGCAGCAAGACGGCCTTGTGTCTCCGATTGTTGAACGAGTTGGCGTTCCATCAATAGAACTCATAAAGAAAGTGCGCGAACTCGTTGCTTCGAATCCGAAAGTGTCGGGCGCGGCTCAGATTTATTTTTCAGGCTCTATGCAGAAGGTGCTTGCTAAAGCGGAAAAAGAAATGGGGGCGTTGCACGACCAGTATCTGTCTACGGAGCACCTTCTGCTTGCTATGAGCGAGGCAGATGATCGTACGGGGGATTTGCTGCGACGTTGCGGAATTAATCATAAGGCTGTTTTTGAAGCTTTGAAGTCGGTTCGCGGAAACCAGTCTGTGGATTCAAACGATCCGGAAGCTAAGACTCGCAGCCTCGAAAAGTACTGTCGTGACCTGACAGCTGCGGCTCGTCAGGATAAGATTGACCCTGTTATTGGGCGCGATGAAGAAATCCGCCGAGTTATGCAGGTACTGTGCCGCCGTACAAAAAATAACCCTGTCATCATTGGTGAACCTGGTGTTGGTAAAACAGCCATTGTAGAAGGGCTTGCACGTCGTATTGCTTCTGGTGATGTTCCGGAAAGTCTAAAGAATAAGCGTCTTTTAGCTCTGGATTTAGGAAGTCTTGTCGCTGGTGCAAAATTCCGTGGTGAATTTGAAGAGCGTCTTAAGGCTCTTATTACAGAAGTAACAAAGAGTGAAGGGCAGATAATTCTCTTTATTGATGAACTTCATACTCTTGTCGGAGCAGGTGCCTCTGAAGGCAGTATGGATGCGAGCAATTTACTTAAGCCTGCACTTGCCCGCGGCGAACTTCGTGCAATTGGCGCTACAACTCTTGATGAATACCGTAAGTATATCGAAAAGGATGCTGCTCTTGAACGTCGCTTCCAGCAGGTTTATTGTGCTGAGCCTAGTGTTGAAGATACTATAGCCATTTTGCGTGGCCTTCGTGAAAAATATGAGATTCATCACGGAGTAAGAATCGAAGATGAAGCTCTTGTTGCTGCCGCTACTTTATCTAACCGCTATATTACATCGCGTTTTATGCCGGACAAAGCAATAGACCTTGTCGACGAAGCAGCCAGTCGTCTCAAAATGGAAATAGAAAGTCAACCTACTGAACTTGACCAGGTTGAGCGTAAAATGCTTCAGCTTCAGATTGAAAAACAATCGTTAAGTAAGGAAAGTGATGAAGCAAGTAAAGAGCGTCTTTCTAAACTGGAAAAAGAACTCGCTGAAATTACTGCCCGTCGTGATGCAATGAAACTTCAGTGGCAGAATGAAAAGGAAAGCATAGATAAATCCCGCAAGGTAAAAGAGCAGCTTGAACAGGCTCGCTTTGAAGAAGAAAAATTTACCCGCGAAGGAAATCTTGAAAAAGCTGCCGAAATCAAATACAGTACGATACCAAGTCTGCAGAAGGAGCTGGATGCTGCTCTTGCTGCAGAAAAAGAAAGGGCAGAAGGTGGCCTCGACTCATTGCTCCGTCAGTCTGTAACAGAAGAAGATATTGCAAAGGTCGTTTCAACCTGGACTGGTATTCCTGTTGCAAAGATGATGACTGGTGAAAAACAGAAATATCTTGAACTGGAAAACGTTCTTCATAAGCGTGTAGTTGGTCAGGATGAAGCTGTAAATGTTGTCAGTGATGCAATTCGCCGTAATCGTAGTGGTCTTAATGATCCGAACCGACCGCTCGGTAGTTTTATGTTCATAGGGCCAACTGGTGTCGGTAAAACTGAACTCGCTAAAACTCTGGCTGATTTTCTCTTTAATGATGAAAAGGCTCTTACTCGAATAGATATGTCAGAGTACATGGAAAAGTTCAGTGTGACCCGTCTTATTGGAGCGCCACCGGGATATGTTGGTTATGACGAAGGTGGCCAGCTTACAGAAGCTGTTCGCCGCCGCCCATACAGCGTCATTCTTTTTGATGAAGTTGAAAAGGCTCATCCTGATGTTTTCAATGTTCTGCTTCAGGTGCTTGATGATGGTCGTCTTACAGACGGACAGGGGCGCGTAGTAGATTTTAAGAATACAATCATCATTATGACCAGTAACCTTGGCAGTGATTTGATTCTGGAAGCAGATACACCTGAAAAACAGGCAGGTTTGCGTGATAAGTTGAATGTAATGCTTCGCCAGACCTTCCGTCCGGAATTCCTTAACCGAATAGACGAAATTGTTATGTTCCAGCAGCTTGGAAAAGAACACATTGCGTCTATCATAAAACTTCAGCTGGAGCGCGTTCAGAGTCGTCTTGCAGACCGCAAAATCACTCTCGATTTTGATCAGAGTGCAATGGACTTCCTTTGTGAAAAAGGTTATGACCCGACAATGGGTGCAAGACCGGTTAAGAGAGCAATTCAGAATTATGTAGAAAATACTCTTGCTCGTGAACTTCTGGCTGGGAATATTCTGGAAGGCGAAACTCTTAAAGTTCGTTCAGAAGGTGGAAAACTGATTTTCACAAAGTAAGGTTTTATGGTATTATGTCCGCATGTTATCCTATCAGCACATATTTCATGCAGGAAATCATGCGGACATTCTTAAGCATTGTGTTCTCATTCATGTCTTAAACTCTCTTAACAAAAAAGATAAACCATATACTTTTTTTGATACTCATGCCGCCAGTGGTCTATATGACCTTACAGATGTACGAAGTCTTAAAACTGGTGAAGCAGGGCGGGGGATAATTTCCCTGCTGGAAAAAAATTCAGAAAATAAAACTGACGCGTTGCCGACTCTTTTACAAAGTTATCTTGCTTTTATAAAAACATATGTTAATGATTCCCGATACCCAGGGTCCCCTGAAATTGAGCGGTGTTTTATGCGAGAGCAGGATACGTTGATTTTATCTGAATTGCATCCTCAAGAAATAGAGAATCTTAAGATGAATATGAAAAAGCCGTGCTGTAATAAAACTCTTCCTTCAATAAAGGTTCATAACCGTAATGGCTGGGAAATGCTTACGGCACTAACGCCTCCTGTGACAAAAAGAGGTGCTGTCCTGATTGACCCTAGTTATGAAGAGTCTTCTGATTATCAAAAAGCCGCAGATACAATCTGTGCTGTACATAAAAAATGGAGCAATGGAATAATTATGCTGTGGTATCCTCTGCTTGCACATCGCGAAGGGGAGATTGAGTCAATGTTAGACCGCATTTGTGAAGCTTCGCGGGTACAAAATCAGAATATTGAAATAGCTGATTTAAGATTTGAAGTATTTGATAAAAATGAACATAAGGAAGTTTCACTGGAAGAATTCCGTAAAAGCGAAGGTAAGAATCCACCACGGCTTTATGGTAGTGGAATGCTTGTATTGAATGCTCCCTGGAAACTTGAAGAAGAAGTAAAACTGGTAATTAAAAATGCATCCTCATGCCTGTCTCAAAAGGAAGACACATAATGAACGTGTTTTTCATATACGTTGGAACTACATTTTGTTGAGCATAAAATTCAAGGTATCCGTCGTAAAAGAGAAGAGAAACTCCTGCAAAACAACGAGCTCCAGCAGCAATGAACCAGTTTCTAAAATCTGTAGTCAAAAATTTTACACTTGCTCCAATTCCGGAATAAATGCTGCATGTATTAACCAGTTGAAAATCAATTGCTCTAAAATCTGAAAATAGTGAAAAGCCGTAATCTAAATCAGAAAGAAAGTTTCCTATTTCAATACCACTGCCGACAGTGAATGGAAGACGTTCCATCTTAAAAGTACCTGATATATTTGTCGTCAGTTTATCATAATTAATGTATTTTTGATTTAATAGAAGTTCTGGTATTCCACTGACTTGTACACCTGCACCAAGCGCATGTGTACCGGTGGTTACAAAAAATATCAAAACTGATGTAATTAATAAGTGCTTAATCTGATGTCTCATAAAAAATCCATAATAATTTTATTTGTTATGGAAAAAGTCAGCAATCTTTTCAAAAAGATGCTTAAAGAAAAGGTATATCCTGTAAAAGATATTTGGATTGCGCAGTCGTTGCAGGCGTTTGTAGCCATCCATAAGTTCGGCATCAGTAAATTCCTTGCGCTGATTATTTTCTTCTATTTCCATTTCAAGCTGATCAACTTCTGTAAGATTATCAATGATGTTTGCATTTATGCTGGTCCAGCCAAGTTGTGTAGCCGCCTGAAGCCGGCGTTCCCCTGCTATCAATTCGTAGCGGCTGTTTAGTGTTATTGGATTTAACAGACCATAAGTACGAAGACTATCTTTAAGATCTTCAAGATTTCCAAGATCCTTTCGGACTCTTTTTTTGATTTTAATGTCCTTAATCTGTACTAACATAAACTCCTCTTATTAATCGTCAGGCAACTCGCATAGTCTCGCTGCTTGAGCCGTTCTTTCGGTTATAGGCTATTCCATTAAATAACTGTAATCAAACTTAGAAGTACTAGTTGTATTTTCTTCTTCGGAATCTTCTTCCTCTTCATCTGTTTCAAATTCTGACTCAAGCGGAGCTGATAAATCAAAACTTAGAGGTGTTGTATCAAAATCAAAACTCATTCTCTGTCCAGACTTGTACATTTCTTTTTCAAGACGAATAATTGAAATTACAGAATTTGAAGAACTTGAGTGAATAGGGCAGATTTCTGTAGGTTGTGTACCTTCAAGGTACCACTGAGTTGTAGAGTGCTCACAAGATTCTGTAAGAATCATACCACTGTCTGCACAAACTGTACACTCAATTACACCTTCAAGAGGTTTAATCCAGTTTTTCAATGGTAAGTCTGCATGAATCTTATCAAAATATTCACCCCAGGCAAAACCGGCAAGGGTTGCACCTGTAATATTTAAGCCAAGAGACTGACCTGGTTTATCAAATCCAAACCAGAATGCTGCTGCATAGTATGGTGTTATACCACAAGTCCATGCATCTGCCCAGTTCTGTGTAGTACCCGTTTTACCACCGGCTGGCATTGTGTAACGTTTACCATTTGCATCACGGTAATCAAAGTGCCACTTCTGTGCAGCAAGTGTACCGCCATTATTTACAGTCTGTTCGAGCAGTTTTATCATGACAAACGATGTCTGTGGAGAAATTACCTGAATCTTTTCTCCCTTTGCAACCTGTTCCTTTCGAATATCAAGTTCAGGATTCAAAATGACATTTCCATTTTTATCTTCAACAGTTCTGATTGCCATTGGTGTGATTTCTTTACCACCATTGGCAAATATAGCATAAGCACGAGCCATTTCAATAGGACGAACTGAACATACACCTAGTCCAAGCGGGTATACAGGAACAAAACTTCTAGATTCTAGTTCATCCTGTGGAATACCAAGCAGTTTGGAAGCCCGATCAATTGCGGCTTCAAAGCCGATGCCGTCGAGAATCTTAAGGGACGGAACATTCATAGAGCGGGTAAGGGCGTACCACAAAGATACATTACCTTCCCATTCACCGCGGAAATTTAAGGGAATGTATGGTTTTCCGTCTGCAGTGTGGAATACAACCATACTGTCAGAAATTTGAGTTGTAGGTGTAAATTTACGAGAATCAATTGCTGCTGAATAATATAAAGGTTTGAAGGTAGAACCTGGCTGAACCTTTGCCTGAGTTGCACGGATAAACTGATTATCAGAATCAAACTTACTTCCGCCAACAAGTGCATCAATGTAGCCGTTCGAATGGTCGAGAGCAACCATTGTTCCTTCAATGGTGGTTTTTTCTTCGTTCTGTTTTGAAATTGCAACTGCACGGTTTACAATATTTACCTTGAGTTTTTCAGTTCCTGTCATCAAAGAAACAACATCAAGAACTGGATTTATCTGATTTACATAAGTATTGTTTGCAACAATTTCAGTACGCTGCTCGCTAACTTTCAATTCTGGAATATCAAAAAGCAGTGCCAGCATTTCTGTCATAGGAACATAAATATTTGTTGCAACACCAGTTTTTGATGAGTGTTCTCTTTTGTAGCGGTTGTTTGCGTCATTAATGTATTTTTCCATAACCTGCTGAGCAATCTGCTGATGTGCCAGGTTAAGAGTTGTGTTTACGGTAAAGCCCGAAGTATAAATGTCATCTGAGCCGTAAATCATGCCTGAAAGTTCGCGGCGTACATATTCAGAAAACCATGGAGCTTTGTCGTCTCGCATCATATATGCTGATGTAGAAGTACGGGTGTAGTCAAAGTTTGCCCAGTAATTTTCAAAGGATTCGTCAGCTTCTTCCTGAGAAAGAAAGCCTGCATCAACCATGGAACTCAAAACATACTTCTGACGATCCATAGCACGGTTAGGATGATCAAACGGATTATAGAAAGCCGGGTTTGAAAGCTGAATTACAAGAATTGCAGCTTCAGCCGGAGTAATTTCTGTAGCACCGTGGCCAAAGTAATATTTTGAAGCGGCATTAACACCGTAAGTTCCGCCTCCAAAATAGATTTTGTTGAGATAAAGCTCAAGAATCTCGTTTTTAGAATAACGGCGTTCCATCTGAATAGCCCACCAGAGCTCTTTGAGTTTTCGTACGACAGATTTATCTGTACGGTCACAGTAGAGAGTTCCTGCAATCTGCTGAGTGAGAGTAGAACCACCACCAAGGGAACGTCCGGTAAGAATACCAACAACACCTCGTAAAATAGCTTTAAGATTAAAACCGTTGTGCGAGAAAAAAACATTATCTTCTCGGGTAATAAGGGCATCAATCATCTGCTGAGGAAGCTTGTTATATGCAATAATTTCACGCTTTTCATCAGAGGCAAACTCAGTAATAATTTCACCGTTTATATCAAGAAGCTTTGTAGGAAGCGCAGTGTCAAAATCAGTTATATATTCAGAATTAATAATATTGCGGGTTTCAGAAACAGACCATCCCAAAAACACACCCAGGATAATAGAACCCAGAAAAAACAACGAGATGATCACAATTCCAGATTTTTTAATCTTCATCATATTTTTACTATTATAGTAGAAACCCACAAAAAAGTGAATAGTTACCCTCCACCCAGAGCTATCCGAGCCTTTTTTTATAAAACACGAACGACCACCCTCGCGCGAAAAGAGGTTCTGACAACATCATCCCCGTTGGCAGAGCCTCTTTTTGCGCGAGGGTGGTTTGTATTTGATTTAAAATAAAAAAAGGCTCGGAATAGATCCGAGCCATGCCCATCAGGCAATCGGGAACATGGGTGGGAGGGGAAAATGTTCCCGATATATTTATTATCGACCTTACCCCCCGAAATCTTTAATCGAAATAAAGAAATAATTGTGATTTTTTTTGCAGTTTTTTTTTTGATTCTTTTCACTTAAAATGTCGTTATTACAAGTAAAAAGAAGAAGGTTTCTAATTTTCTGAAATATCGAGATCGAGCGAGAAGTTTGCTGTGTAGGTTTTTCCCTTAATTGCAGAAATTGAGCGGACAATTTCATAGTCACCAATTGTAAATTTGATTTTGTGCTCGCCTTCTGTTATTACAAATTCTTTGCCGATTGTTGTGCATTTTACATCATCAAAAAGCACTTCTGTACCTTCAGGTGCAGTAATCAACAGAGTTGGTTCAAGGCTCTTCATTGCAACTGTAAGCTCAGTAGTTTTAGCCTTATCTATGCGGACAGTTCGAACTTCGTTACGGTAAAATTCTGAAATAATAGAAATGTTGTGAACTCCAGTATCAAGGAGTATCTTATCTCTGGCAGAAAGTGTGGTCATTTTGTCATCAATAAAGATAGTGCATGGTTCAAGTTTATCTTCTGGTGGAACAAGATTAAAAGCAAGTTGACCTTTGTTTGTAAGGATGGGTTTTACGGTAATTGGAATAATTGAATTCAGAGTCTCTTCCGGTACACCTTTCATAACTGGCTGAAGGCGGATAAAAATTATGTTTTTTGAAGGCGTGATTACAGAATCAACCTTTGTGGTATAATTATTGGATTTTATAGAATTTTCGGCTTTTAGAGGGATTTGAAGAACCCATGAAAGTTTACCTGGAAGGGTTCTTACATAAGCTCTTGTTCCGCTGTAATCAATCTGAGATGTTCTTGGAGTAGGGCTGATATTTGCGTAAACCGAGCAGGCTACCGAATCCATCCATGAGGCAACGGCTTCTGGAATATCGAATTTTAGTTCAAGGCCTTCTATAAAAGTCTGGTCGGCGGGAAGAGTGATTGCAAGCGCTTCATTTATTCCAAGTTTTGCTGTTGCTTCAGATTCAGATGATTGAATTACGGACACTTCGTGAACTTTACTTACCCTGAAACTTTCTGCAGACACAAAGGAAACTCCGCTTATTCCGCAAAACATTAAAAGAGAAATTAAAACTTTTTTTGCACAGAGTGCACAATTCATCTTCTTCATTCTATATTCAAACGTTTTCGCGGGTCTTCTGCTTTTCCACCCTGACGGATTTCAAAGTGCAGATGCGGTCCGGTTGCCATTCCCGTCTGGCCTGCATAGCCGATTATTTCACCTTTTTTTACAGACTGATATTGTTCTGGTAAGATTTTTGAGAGATGCGCGTAAACGCTTGTCATCTTTCCTAAATCATGACTCAAAATAATATAGTTACCAAACTCAGTGTCGTTTTCTATTGCTGCATATACAGCCCCGTCTTTTATTGCATAAACGGGAGTTCCTTCTGCAGCGGCAAGGTCTATTCCATTATGATTTTTAAGTTCCCCGGAGAATGGATTTTTTCTTTTTCCGAATTCAGATGAAACCCAGAACGAATCGCTGTCCAAGGGAAGTCTTAGTGCAGAATCAAGAAAGTAAGCTCGTTCTGTAGGTGTAAAGCGTTTTCCGCACAAAAATAAATAGTCCCTTCCATTTATATTATAGTATATAGTGTTTTTTGTTAAGGTTTGAGTGCTGTAATTTTCCTGTAAAAGTACCTCAACAGAATTAATTCCGCGTTCAAGAGGAATAAAAAGTCCATTAACCACGGGAATGATTAAGGTTTTGTTTTTTATATCGTCCTGTGCATTTTCTATCTGATTTAATGTTGCAAGAGTTTCCTGATTAATACAGGTACGTGCGGCAAGTGCCTGGAATGTAAAACGTTCTGTATTTTTATATTGAAAAAACATGTATTCTGGTTCCCTGCCGGAGCTTATTAATTTACTGTTTGATTCAACAATGCTGTTATAATCTTTAAGAACTGTATTTGCTCGGGAAGGGGAAAGACTTTCTATAACTGGAAGTTTTTCTTTTTCAATAATAACACGAATAGGTTCATCTTGTTTTGAAGATAATTGTTTTGACTTTTCCGATGTAGAATCACAAAAAACGGAAAAGCTGAAAATGAGCAAAATCAAAAAAAAGTTAAAAAAACGGGGCAATCGTTTAGAGAGCCCCGTCAGGTAGTTTATAATATTCAAACTATTCTTCTACAATTGCTTCTGCCGGGCATGAAGCTGCGCAAGAACCACAGCTGATGCACTTTTCAGCATCGATAGCGCGAGCACCATCTTTCTCTGCAATTGCTCCTACCGGACAGTCCGGTTCACAAGCTCCACAGTTTACACACTGGTCTGTAATTTTAAATGCCATATTTGCTCCTATAAAATTTAAAATCTAGATAAAATAATACAGCAATAGGACAAAAATCGCAACTGATATTTGTTTAGTATTTGAATAAATCTAAGTTCTTTCATATAATATGTTTATGACTAAAGAAGAAGTTGCAAAGTATATCGATCACACACTTCTGGCTCCACAGGCCGGAATTAGAGAGATTGTTTTATTGTGTCAGGAAGCAAAACGCTATGGTTTTGCTTCAGTATGTGTAAATCCAGTTTATGTTCGTGCCGCAGCAGAAGAACTTGAAGGTTCTGATGTTAAAGTTTGTACTGTTGTTGGTTTTCCACTTGGAGCGACTACATCAAAAGATAAAGCTGGCGAAGCTGTTCATGCCATTGAAAATGGTGCAGACGAAATTGATATGGTAATCAATATTGGTGCTGCCAAAGATGGTCGTTTCTCAGAAGTTGAAACTGATATTGTTGATGTCGTAAAAGCCTGCCGTGAGGCTGGTGAAAAGGCTGGAAAAAAGATTGTTGTCAAAACAATTCTTGAAACCTGTCTTCTTGATGATCATGCTATTGTAAATGCATGTCTTTGTGCAAAAAAAGCTGGTGCTGATTTTGTTAAGACTTCAACCGGTTTTGCAAATCCAAAGGGAATTGACGGAATGCCGCTTCCAAACGGAGCAAGTGAGCTTCATGTAAAACTTATGCGTGAAACTGTGGGACCGGATATGGGAGTAAAAGCATCTGGCGGAATACGTAGTGCAAGAACTCTCAAAACGATGATTGATGCCGGTGCAAACAGAATCGGAACTTCAAGTGGTGTAAAGATTATCGAAGGATGGGATGACTAAAATCGAAAATCTATTTTAGGATTATCGAAAGAATGTTCCTGAGGCAGGCTATGCCTGCCGACCTTCTTTAAGTGAAAAATACAACCTGTTATTATCTACTTCCATCTTAATTTCACGGGCATCGTGCATTATTGAAATGTATGATTTTATCGTTGAGTGAACAAGAGCATACTGGCTTAGCGATAAGTGCATGTCATTTTTATCAGCAACATATTTTACTATTTCTTCTACGGTAAGGCGTTTTTTAGTTTTAAGTGAATCTAAAATACAGGTTCTTGTAGAAATAATTGCAATTTTATTGAGTTCTGCAGCCTCATTTATGTTACGGCTTAAAAAGTCTCCGTGACTTGGAATACACCAGTCAACATTTTCAATTTCACAAAGTTTATCCAGAGAATTCATGTATTCAACCGGATTTAGAATTAACGGAATCCAGTGATTAATAATTTCATTACGAGGAAATATATTGTCGCCCGGGAAAATAACCTTGTGACCTTTTTTATCAGATATGATTATACACAAAGCATTATAGCTGTGCCCTGTCAGAGGCATAAAAGAAATTTTTCGGGAAAGAGACAGTTCAATAATATCATCAGAAGAAATAATGCGGTCAGTGCCTGTAGGAGAAGGCATAAAGAAAAGAGTTCGCAGCTCATGCGGCGGAAAACCACCCCACAGTGTAGCTGCCTGAACTAAAGGAGTCTCCATATGCCCCGATTCATTCTTAGAAGCCCAGAGTTCGCAGCCCGTCTCTTCTTTTAAGAAATTGTGGGCCCCGCAATGGTCGGCATGACCGTGAGTTGTCAGAATGGCTTTAATGCTGAATGTTTGCCCCTGCTGTTCAAAAAATGCCTTAAGCACATCAAGAACATATTCACCGTCAATTTCCGTACAACCAGAATCAACAAGGTAAACTTCGATAGCGGGTGCGTTTGTTTCATTATTTGAGACAGATGTTTCATTTGTAATTACACCAACATTGGTTGAGCCGGGAATTACATAAACACCAGTTGCAAGTTCTATAATTCTAGCACTAAGGTTATCCAATTAGACTCTCCTTCAAAAAAATCGGCCCGCCGAAGCGAGCCTTTTCAACTTAGAAGTTCTTAGCCTTGTTGATGGCTTTGATTGTATAGTCGTAGTTGTGTTCGTTGATTACGAACTTAGCTGAATCTCCGACTTTCTTGTCGAGAATTGCATTTCCAAATGGCGACATGTAAGAGATGATGTTGTTATCTGGATCTGATTCCCAAGGCCCGAGGATTGTGTATTCTTCATCCTTGTTTTCGATATTGTCGTGGAGTGTAACAGTTGTTGCAAAAGATACAACTGCAGTTGTACTTGTTGTAGGGTCAAAGATAACTGCACGACTAAGTTCTTCCTGAAGTTTAGAAAGTCTAAGTTCAAGCTGATGTTTCTGTTCCTTAGCAGCCTGATATTCAGCGTTTTCTTTAAGGTCTCCCTTAGCCTTAGCA
>CAMNBC010000017.1 GCA_946532115.1 uncultured Treponema sp. | reverse complement strand
TTTATTTTAAACTTTTTTTCTTGACAAAAATATTTTTTGTGCTTGTCTTGAAAAATCAGTTTGGTGCCCTTGACTATTTTTTGTTTTTAGAATTCTTTTTGTTTTTCTTGTCTGATTTTTTAGCTTTTTTGATTTTTCGTTCGCTTGGAATATAATCCCATTCTTCAAAAATATACCAGGCATATAAACTGCAGAGTATAAAAATCACAAGGCATAAATAAGGAAGCCAGTTGCCAAAACGTGCATAGGTTGTAATTTTGTGTTCATAAACCGGAACATCATAAACAAGAGAAGATTCTTCAAAAAGCGGCTGGTCTGCAATTACTTTTCCTGCCGGGTCTACTACAACTGAATATCCCGCGTTTGCAGAGCGAACAAGTGTGGTTCTGTATTCAATTGCCCTGTATGAGGCTATTACAAAATGCTGTATTTCACTAGATTTTTTTAGAGACCACGAATCATCAGTTATATTTACAAAAAGTTCACAGCCGTTCAAAAAGAGAGGCCTCATAATATCTGTAAAGGCATCATCAAAACATATTGGAGTAGCGAGCCTTACTGTATACGGTGTTTTTTCTTCAAGTTTTTGTTGAGTATAGGTTTTATTCAAATCAATATTTTTTACTGCCGGAAGAATATAGTTTTCTGTAATACGGCATGGAACGTCAAAATACACATACTGGTCGCCTGGTGTCCAGCCTGCAGAAATCCCTACAACTTTTTCCATAAATGAGTGGATTGCCGGCACTTCCATAAAAGGTAGTGCTTCTGCAAACGGAACAAGATGATTTTTTGCGTAATAGCCGCGGTAATTTCCGCTTGAATCAAAAAGAAGTGCGGAGTTAAAGAATTCCCTGCGTATGGCTTTTTTACCGTCTTGTATGATTTTTCTGTTTCGGATTACTGAACCACCGAAAATGCATGGAACTTGAATTTCCCTTATGAACTCTTTAAGAGGTTTTTCTGAAGGATACCATTCATAAAAATTTTCTCCTGTAGGGAAATGTCTTTGAAGACAGCCTTCACTCCAGATGACAAGGTCAGCCGTACGATCCTGCATTTCGAGTTCAGTGATTTTTTCTCTGGTAAGTTTCTGGGAAATAAGAATTGATTTTTCATCGGTGTCTTCTTCCCATGGATTACTGTTCTGTTGTACAAGAATTGCAGTAATTTCTTTGATTGGTTTACGGACTTTGTCATATTGAGTAAATCCGTGAACCATCATAAGAACAAACAGCATACCAAGTAATTTTGCTGTCTGAACAGTCTGATTATATCTTATCTTTTGAAGACTGTAGTTGCCGTAGTAAAGCATTATAAACTCTGCGGCAACGGCATTAAACATAATTATGATAAAAGTAATTCCATAGGTGCCGGTTATAGAAGCAGTCTGCATTAAAAGCGGCCATTTATACATGGCAGAAGAAACTGTGCCCCAGGGATATCCCAAAAAGCCTGAGGATTTTGCCCATTCATAAAGTGTGTATATAACACTAAAATAAAAAATCCTGAAAATCGGAGTTTGAAAAACCGGTAGTTTGAGAGCATTTTCATTCAGTTTATTCTGTGAACTGCTTGAATAATAAGGCAGAAAAAAATATAAACCAAAAGCTCCTCCAATACAGGCAGTACCCAGAGTGGAAGCTCCAAGAGTGAAAATGGCAAAGTCCTTAAAATATGCCAGCCAGAAACTTGAAACCAGGTGTGTTGTAAGTGTCTGTAAAAAGAATGCTAAAAAAGCCAGCTTAAAATCTTTTATTTTATTAAAAATCAGATATAACGGAATAAATGAAATTAAAGTGAATACCGGACACCCGAAAAGGTAGAATTCGTTTGGAATTGCCGCTGAAAGCATAAAACCTGAGAAAACCGAAGAAAAAATAACTTGTAAAATCAATTCCATTATATTATTATTTTAACAATATACATTGAAAAATTTCAAGGTAAAATAGGGTAATTAATAAAGAGGGGGATCCAATAAATGAAAGCAGTAAATGATGCACACGAATTGGAATACGGTGGAAAACCCGACATCGTAGCAAAAGCTCCGGGACGCTTTCATCTTATAGGTGAGCATTCCTGGTTTTTCAAAGACAAGACTATGTCAATGGCAGTTAATCTGCCGATATATGTTGCAGTTTCAAAACGTGATGATACTTCAATAAAATTTTACTTTCATCAGCTTAATGAACGAAAAAAAGCAAGCCTTACATCCTTAAAGATGAAAAAGGAAGACCGGTGGGCAAATGCAGTAAAGGCAATTGTCTACGGCTTTACTTCAGGCGGTTTTACGCTTGGGGGTATGAACATAACGATTTACAGTGAAACGCTTCCATCTGCGGGGTTCGGTATCACTACGGCGGTAAAGGCTGCAGCAGCAGTCGCAATAAAAACGCTTTTCGAACTTAACTGTTCAGACATGGAACTCCTTCAGGTAATTGAGCGCGGTAATCGCCGCTTCCTTCAGAATAACAACTACATTGCAGATAATTTTGCAGCACTTTTTTCCAAGAAAAACAATATAATCATTACAGATCACTTCAAAAACACATGGGATTACGTTCCTTTCAATTTTGAAGATAAAAAGGTTCTTTTAGTTGATACTAAGGTGCCGCGTGTATCTGTATGGAATGAGGAAACACTTCATGAACCGCAGTATGCCCTTATAATGGGTGACCTTCGTGAAAGAAAGCCGAATATCTATGGCGGCTGGCGTTATATAGACGATGTAACTGATATAAACGAGCAGCTTGCTGAAGTTGGTGAAGATGCAAGACGAAAACTGCTTTCTGTCATTTATGAACACAATGATATTCTTAATGCACACGAAGGTATAGAAAAAGGCGACTTCTTTAAGTTCGCACGTGCTGTAAACCACAGTCACGAAACTATGCGGGATATGTTTAATATTTCGTGTCCTGAAATTGACTGGATTTTGAAACGTGTAAATGAGCTGGAACCAAACCTTGACTTTGTGCGTAACCCTGTAACCTGCGGGCGAATTACAGGTAAGGGCTTTGGACGCTGTCTTTATGCAATTATGCGCGAAGGTGATATGGATAATTTCAAGGCAAAGATTGCTGAATTTGAAAAGATTTTCGGTTTCCATCCTGATGTATATGAAGTTGAACCGGCAGACGGTGCTTCTATCGTAAAGGATTAGCCGATGAATATCCTTCTTACCAATGATGATGGCATACAGGCTAAGGGATTAAATATTCTGGCAGAACGGCTTAAAAAGGATGGACACTCAGTTTATGTGGTTGCCCCCGATTCTAACCGTTCTGCAGTTTCACATCATATAACGATGTGGAAGGTGAATACCCTGAAAAAAGACGGAAATAACAGATGGGCATGTTCGGGTTATCCTTCTGACTGTGTGTGTGTAGGCCTTGCAAGCGACCTTTTTGATGTGAAATTTGATGTAGTAATTTCTGGCATAAATCAAGGTGCGAATATGGGAACCGATATTGTATATTCGGGAACCTGCGGGGCTGCGCGTCAGGCTGTATTGAACGGAGTTCCTGGAATTGCTCTTAGCGTAGATCCGGTAATCTGGGATGAAGAAATCTTAAATAATATGAAATATGATGCTCTTGCTGATTTTGCAGCTAAAAATCTGGAAGAGCTTATAAAACTTGCAAATACAGATGTACCGCGTATTTTTGTTAATGTGAACGGAGCGTCGCGGGATTCATATTCTGGTGTAAAATATTGTAAGTCACTTTGTGTCCGCGACTATGGCGATAAACTTAAGATTGCTGATAATAAGGGTGTAACAGAAGTACATTTTGTTCCGGGAGGTGCTGTTCCAAGGGAAGATAAAAACTGTGACGCATTCGTTGTAAAAGACGGATATATAGCAGTTTCCCGTGTATATGCAGAACCTTTAGCTGCAGAAACAGTGGACGGTATGCAATTTAAGTTGTAAAATAGTATAGATAACTAAAAGGGTGGGGAAATTGCAGAACAATACGATTTTAGATGAAGGTAAAAGCCTTTATTCTCAGAAACAATATAAAAAAGCATTGTCTTTCTTTTTAGCTCTTCCTTCTGATTCAACTGCAGATAAAATTGAAGTTTCTTATTATCTTGGGCTATGCTACACAAAGCTGGAACGTTATGATGATGCGCTTTTATTCCTGGAGCAGGTTGTAACTTCAGGAGGAAATTTTGAGCGTGTACTTCAATGTCGTTTTTTACTGGCAGTCATTTATGCACTTTCGGGGCGTAAGCGGCTTGCAGATTTTGAATTGAATAAGCTTCTTGATACCGGTTATATGACAGCTTCTGTAAATGCAGCACTGGCTTTTATTGCCTGGGAACAGAATGATACGGAACGCTGCCTGAATTACTATGAACAGTCACTTAGAAAGGATCCTGATAATGTTACATCACTAAACGGACTGGGATATGTACTTGCGTGTCAGGAAAAAGATTTAACCCGTGCACTTTCACTTTGTAAGCAGGCTGTAAAATCAGCTCCAAAGTCGGCAGCATGTCTGGATTCTCTTGGATGGGTATATTATAAACTTGGTTTATATAAAGATGCTATGCAGTATCTTCAGCAGGCAGAACTTTTAGATACAACAAATGTTGAAATTGCAGAGCATATAAAATCAGTAAGACTAAAGTCGGGACACTAATTGATGAAAAAGATTACCGCAATAATAGTTTCAGCAGTATTCGCAGCAGGTGCTCTTTTTGCCCAGGTAACAACTGATGATGCGGGCTTACGTGTACCGGAAGATAGAATAAGAACTGGAAATGAAGGATTTGCTTCCGAAGAATTCCGTCGTGGTGTACAGGCTTATTATAAGGGAGCTTTTAACGAATCTATAGTTCAGTTTGAAAAAGCTCTTGCATATCTGCCGGATGATAATCTGATTCTGGACTGGCTGGGAAAGGCTTATTACAAAGCCGGCCTTGAAGGTTCGGCATTAAGTTACTGGAATAATGCAAGCGAAAACGGTTACGGCGGTCTTTTGCTGGAAAACAAAATAGAAATTGTACGTGAACGTCGTGTAACCGGAGATTCTACAGATAAGCTCATGCGTTTTTCTGAAGCAGGGGCTTTTCCTGGAGATTTTCAGGGAAATATGATTTTCAGTGGACCTGTTGCAGTTCAGCCGAATTACGACGGGACCATGTGGATTTCTGCTTATAACTCAAATGAACTTATACTTCTGAATCAGAATGGAAAAGTTGTTAACCGCGTAGAAGGACCTGTTAATGGTTTTGATCGTCCAAGTGACATTCTTCGTCTGCATGATGGTAATCTTCTTGTAAGTGAGCATGCAGGAGACAGACTTGCAGTACTTAATTCAAACGGTCGTTTTATAAAATATATCGGAAGTAAGGGGCGGGGAAATGGTCAGCTTGTGGGGCCTCTTTACCTTGCTCAGGATTATCTGGAACGTATTTATGTAACAGATTATGGTAACCGTCGTATAGATGTTTTTGATAAAGACGGTGAGCCTGTATTTTTCTTTGGCGGAGCAAACGGAGATTTTGCGGGGCTTAAGGGACCAACAGGTATTGCCATTGCAGATGAACGAGTATTTGTTGCAGATGACCAGATTGGAAATATCTATGAGTTTGACCGGGCCGGAAATTTTCTTCGTGAACTGGTTGAACCGGAAACTTTCAAAAAACCTGAATCTTTGAAATACTGGAACGGAAGTCTTATTGTATGTGATTCAAACCGGGTAGTTTCTGTAGATGCTGATTCTGGTGCTCTTTTTGAATATGTAAAAGTTGGAAATGCACCGGCACGTGTAACTGCTGCAAATCCGGATGTAAACGGCAATGTAATTGTAACGGATTTTACGGCAAATGAAGTTTATGTCATGTCTAAGGTTCAGGAACTGGTAGGCGGTCTGTTTGTACAGATAGAACAGATTGATGCTTCCAAATTTCCTGAGGTTACGGTTGAACTTCGTGTGGAAAACCGTCACCGCCAGCCTGTGGTTGGACTTCAGGAAGAAAATTTCTACCTCACTGAAAATATGAGACCTGTTTCAAAACTTAAGATGCTGGGTGCTGCTTCTAATAACACTGATGCTGATATAACTGTTATTATTGACCGTTCTGTGGATGCATCTGTTTATGGGCGTGAAATTGAAAGCAGTGTCAAAGATGTGGCCGCCTCGATGAATGGAGTTGGCACGTTTAGAATTGTTGCGGCAGGCGAAATTCCTGCAGTAGAATATATCGGCCGTCCGGATGCATTAGGAGACTTTAGTCTTGCAGCCCTTAAAACAAAAACTTCAGATACAGCTGCCGGTGACCTTGCTCTTAGGCTCGCTTCAAATGATTTGATTAATGCTGCTAAAAAGCGGGGAATCATTTTGATTACTGCAGGTGGTACTCAAGAGGGAAACTGTAATCTCACTTTTGAAAAATATAATCTTGCAGAACTTTCAAGCTATATGAATAATAATTCAATTGCATTTTCTGTAATACAGCTTGACCAGCAGGCTCTTGATGAAGAGCTTTCTTATGTTGCTGCAAGTACTTCTGGTGATATTTACTATGTATTCCGTCCGCAGGGACTTGGCGATGTTGTAAAAGATATTATTGAGTTGCCGCAGGGAATTTATCAGCTTTCTTATGTTTCTGCGATGTCTACAAACTTTGGAACAAATTATCTTCCGCTCGAAGCTGAAGTATATCTTTTGAACAGAAGCGGCCGTGATGAAACCGGTTACTTTGCACCTTTGCAGTAATTAGAATTCAGCTTTTGCTCCGATTGTAACTGAAAGACTTAAGCGGTCTGCCTTTGTCTGATTTAAGAATAAGGCTCCGCTGAGTCCTGCAAAAATATTATAGTAATCCATAAAGTCCACTGAAACTCTGTGTTCATATTCATATTTCTGATACAGATTTTTTTCCAGTTCTCCAATTTCAAAGGTAAAACTGTCTTTTCTTGATATCTGGAAATTCTTTTTATTTGTCCGCAAATCCGGTGAAATAAGGTATGCAAGTTCTGCAACAAGACTTGCAGGAGAAGGTCTTGTATAACTGATTGTGTCCCGGAGATTCCAGTCTGTTGTGTTTTCCAGTGAAAGATCAAATATTTCTGTAAGGTTTGATTTGTCGGTGATATATAAAAGTAACTGTGAGAACGTCTGTATCTTCAGATGATAATCTGTCAATGAGTTTGCTGGAAGTTTTATTATCATAGAAAGGTTTGTTGTAAACTCTTCCTGCCGGAACCAGCTGAATTTTTTATATAAGCTGTTGCTTCCAAAATTATTAATTGAATTATTTGTAATTACGGTTTTCAGCTGATATGTATCAGAAAATGGTTCTGCAGTTTTTATTTCCCTGTCTATGGCAAAGGTTATGGCCGCCGGAATATACAGGTCTTTTAGAGAATTGTATAGTGTCCGGCGATAATTTGCTTCATACTTTGTGCTGTAACTTGCGTTTTGCGGCATTTTTGTTTTAAGGCTTTTGTCAAAGAGTTCGTAAAATGGAATTTGTGTATAGAACCAGATTCTCTGATTCTGCAGTGCAAAAAGATGTTCTGAATCCGAGATATATGTGCCGCCGCTGATTTGTGTGTGGGTGCCGCCTCCGGTGCGGGCGATTTCGAAACTGAAAGCTTTTTTATTTCCTGTATAGGGAATTATAAAATTTAGCTGTTCCTTATCTGAAAAAATAATTCCCGGACTGTTTACATTATAATTATCCGAAAGTTCGTATGTTATTTTTGGTTTTAAGGTATAACCGTTTTTGTGAATTGGTATTATACCTCCAAGATAAGCTGTATATTGAGTGTTTCTGGCAGTGGCGGTCTCTTCTCCTGTTGAATATGCGAGCTTTGAAATATTCAGCCAGTCCAGAATGTATGAATAATTTTCTGATTGTGTTTTTTGAGGTTGAATTGACTGTGATGCAGAAACTTTAGTCCCAAAAGAAAGCTGTGAAGAAAAAACAGACTGTGTATAGTCAAATGATATTTCTGAGTTTTGTTTTACTAAAAATGGTGTTGAAAATGCATTTGTCTTAAAGCCTAATTGCAGCGGCAGTTTATAATTACTGAAATTTAGAGAAAAAGCATTTTGTTTTCGAAGTTCTTTTGTAGAAGAATTTTTCTGAAAGGTTTCATCTGCAGTGAGAAAACCAAATAGCTTTCCGTCACTTTGAATGCTGTGTCCCGCTTCCGTGATGTTTTGATTTTCAGAAGAAAGATTTCCGCTTAATTTTATGTGCGCAAGGGTAAGTTCTGCATTTGAGTTAGTATTTATAAAAAATTCAGGATTCGAAAAGTTTCCGCTTCCCTGAATTGATTCCGTATTTAAATATAATAAACCATCTTTTTTGTATTCTGCTGCAAGATAATTTTTGAAAGTGCCATATGGTTTTGCCTCTTCATAAGAGAGTTTTGTAATAAAAATTTGATCTGTAAGATTACTTGTTTCTATAAAAAAACGTGATGGAATTACAGCCTTATTTATGTGGAGTTCATAATCGTCTTCTGAAAGTTGTCTTTCATCAAAAATAATAGATTTGTTTTCAAGATTTATTTGTAATTTTATAACTGTATCTTTTTTTGTGTTTATTAAATCATTTATCTGCTGATTAGTTTTTAATGTAAGTCTTAAAGCTTCTTTTCCTTTTTGAATTGTTCCCGAATCTTCATCAAAAATAAAAATAAGTGGAGTCAAAGAAGCATATGCAGCCTGAGAAAAATCCAGTTC
The DNA here is from genome assembly GCA_946532115.1 of uncultured Treponema sp. Classification (GTDB taxonomy): domain Bacteria; phylum Spirochaetota; class Spirochaetia; order Treponematales; family Treponemataceae; genus Treponema_D. Next base: position 16,212 of record CAMNBC010000017.1, on the reverse strand, counting down.
AATATTTATTACTTTATAATATGAAAAATCAGAGGGAGAAAAGTGTATTACTGCAGTTTTTTCCGGTTTTTGTTTTTCAAGTTTTTCTGGATAAAGTGCTTCAATTTTATCACGTTCAAAAGATTCACAGATTTCATTCCAGGAATATAAAAGAAGGCCCTTTGAAATATTTTCATCAAGAATGGCTATATTTGATTTTTCAGTTATCTTAAAGCCTTCTATTTCAAAGTTTGTACCGGCACTCAAAGCCGCAAAACTGTTCTTTTGATTTTCTGTATATGAATAAACATTATTCTGTTTAATTCCCTGCCGTGCAGTGAGAATAATATCAGCATTCCAACCCGGAAGAATGTTGATTTTATATCCTGCGCCAACTGCCAGTGCTCCATCAGAAAAATCAGAAGATTCTTCCTGCCAGGTTATTAAAATTTTATCTGTTGAAGAAACTGGAGTATTAAGTTTTATAACACCTGTGTTTTCATTAAAGCTTATTCCTGGTAAAAGGATTCCGTTTTTATAAGCCTGAATTGTTCCGCCGGCGGCTTTTTTGGGTATTATAATTTCTTTTACAGGAGTATAGGTTCTTGAATGAATTTCAAGACTTGCATTGCTTTTTAATCCCAGATACAATTCCGGACAATCTTCTGCAAATGGATAAATACTGTTTTTGATATCTGTGTTTATGATTTTTGTGTAAAATTCCTTTTCATTAAAAAAATCTTCATGAAGGGAAGTGTAAAAATCTTGTGAAGAAACTGCCTGATATTTTGGAATTGTATTACCGGATTTTCCTGCCTGCACCAGAATATCTGTTTCATATTTTTCGGTGCTGTAAATTGAAGGGCAGAGAAATGGTGAAAAAACTCCTTCATCCTGAATTATAAGAGCATTCTTTCCATCAATTTCTGTTTGAAAAGCTCCTGTATAATCTGAAAGATTATATTTTCCATTGTTACCTAGTTCAGTTTTAATCTTTCCAAGAAAGCTGTCTGGTTCAGAATAATTTCCGGCAGCTTCAACCACCGCTCCCACATAATCCTCCGAGCCAAAAGTAACAAGCACCGCCGGCACTTCACCTTTCTCATTCTTTCCGCTGCCCGCATCTTTCGATACAAAAAGCCTGTTTTCAGAAATTAGCGCCGCGTACTCGTCTTTAGTGAGCTTACGGTAACTTCTATTGCGTGAATCGCTCCATTTTCCGCCGGCACATTCAACGTATACCGAATCAATTTGCGAAAGAGCGTCTTTTGCTCCATCTGGAAAACGGAATTCAATACCATAAATATAATCAGCAGGAGAAAGTACAATGTCAGTTGCCTTGTTCATCCCATAATAGACAGCGCTTTTTAAATCAGTCATATCATAGCGCACAAGAAAATCAGCCTGCCATCTTTCATTCTGTGGTTTGAGCAAAAGACTTATGCCCGGTGCCTGGTTATTTCCGCCTTGTAAACCGTAACCAAAATATTCGGAGCTGTACCCCCGGCTCATTGTTACGCCGCGGTTCGCAAGCCGAAAGTGTCTTATTAAATTATCGCTTTTATAGCCAAAGGCAAACGTATTGTTTGAAAACTGATCTGCAAAGTTAGCCTCAAAATACCAGCGTTTGTTTAAGGTAAGGAGAGTTGAAAGTTCAACTTCCTGCTTAAAAACCGGGAGTTGCGGAGAGGCAGCGGGTGTAGTGCCGTTGCCAAACGTAAAGTCAAAGCCTGTAGAGAATTCGGTTTTCCAAAGACCGCTTGCAGAAAAATCTACATGATTTTTGTCGTCTATTTCGTAGTCAAAAAGTGTTGCCGGGGTTTCGTGTTTGGGGGCGGGGAGTGTTGAGAACTCGTTCTGTGTCTTGGCGGGGAGTGTTGAGATTTCAGCCAATTCTTCCGCCTCAACTTTAATTACACCGGTTCCCAGTAAAATCAAACAGATAATTGCTTTTAGTGTCCGTGCTTTCTGGACTTTTATTTCAGGATGTTTTTTTGAAAGTTTAAGAATTGCTTTTTCAACAGCCTGTTTTTTTTCATCATTGTTTCCGAATAAATCCTGCTGGTATGGTTTTTCTTCCTTAACAATATTTTCAAAACCAACTCCAAGAAGTCTTATGCCCCGGCCAATCTGGTATCGTTTTTCAAAAAGTCTTTTTATGATTTCATAAAAACTGTCTAAAGTAATTATATTGCGGTCTGTAGTTTCCTGAACCGTACTTGTAGAAAAATCATCATAGCGGATTTTTACAAAAGCTGTTCTTGAATAACCTTCCTGTTTTAGAAGACGGAAAAACACACCGTGAGCAAGCTCCAGTAATTCCGTTTCTATCATATAAATATCAGTTAAATCATAGGGAAATGTTGTTTCCGCACTGATTGAATGGGACTTAGTTTCACGGCTGAAAGATTGTTTTTCTATACCACGGACAACATCATACAAAAAAACAGCCATATTTTTTCCAAACAAAAATTCCAGAGTATCATAATCACGTTCATAAATGTCGCGGGTTGTCCTAAAGCCCTTGCTTTTTATGAGTTCCAGTGATTTTGGCCCAAGGCCCCATACCTTGTTTAAAGGCAGATTAAGCATAAAGTTCTGCTCGTCTCCGTGTTTTATATGGCAGAAGCCGTCTGGCTTATTAAGTCCGGATGCTATTTTTGCAAGATATTTTGTAGAAGCAAGTCCCATGGAAACGGTAAGACCTGTTTCGTCTTTTACACGTTTTTTTATGGCAACGGCAGTTTCTACAGGCGGTCCAAAAAGTTTTTCTGTACCGGTTAAATCAATAAAGGCTTCATCAATAGACATCTGGTCTACATCCGGTGAATAATCCCGGAAAATATTCATAATCTGATAGGAAAGTTCTGCATAACGATGCATCCTGCCACGTACAAATATGCCGTCAGGACAAAGTTTGTAAGCCTGAAAGGTTGGCATTGCAGAATGAACTCCGTATTTCCGGGCTTCGTATGAAGCAGTAGAAACAACACTTCGTCTGTCTTCGGGGAGCCCGCCGACTATTACCGGTTTTCCACGTAAATCAGGATTATCCAGCTGTTCAACCGAAGCAAAAAAAGCGTCTAAATCTATATGCAGATACCAGTGGCAGACCTTTTTTAATTCTTCCATCAGCGTTCCCCGGTTTCAATAGACTTTGTTATAAACTGATATTCGCCAGAGGATTCATTTTCCATAATGGCAGAAACTGTTATTTTACACGCAGTCATTGCCGCCCCATAGCTGAAGGTCATTTTTCGCGGCGGGTTATCTGGAATACGGAAGCGTACCGAATTATTAGAGACGCTTGTAAAATCATTATCAGAATACAAAACCGGAAAAACACGATCTGTAGTAAGGAGAAGGTCACATAACAGACAGTTTTCAGGCAGTGTAATATCAATAGTCCGGATTACATCGCCAAAAATATTTTTCTGGGTATAAGACAAGTCAATTAGTTCTTCACCAAAAGGATTGTAAGCAATTTCCGGCGGTTCAGAATTTTTGTTTTTTAATTGTGCAGAACGCACAGTTCCAAGCAAAATCAAAGAACCTGCAATAACTGTAAACATTATACTGCTGTGAACTATTACAGCCTTTATACTTTTCTTATGGCTTCGTATGGAAGTAAGAATTCTGAATAAAACAATATAAATAGGGTAAAGAACAAGCGGAATTATTATGGAAGGCTTAGGACCATTCAAAAAATTGGAAAGCCCCTGTAAGTCTGCAGCGCTAATCATACGGTGTCCGTATGGAATTAATGGTGCAATCATCAGCAGAAAAACGGCAAAATGTAATATGTTGTTTTTTATTCCAAGTGCAACAAGCGAAAGCAGACAAATAAGAATAAAAATGGGACTGAGTGATATATCAGCCAGAATAAAAAAAGACTGATTAATAAAGCAGCTGATTACAAGAAGGTAATCAATTGCCCGTTCATCAAAACCGTAATTTATCAGTAAAATTAAAATGTAAGCGACCAAACATAAAATTAAAGCAGTTATGATTTGCAGGGAGAGTTGACCATAAATTTTCCCGGCAACGTTTACAGAGGTTTCAAGATTTCTGAAAAACATACCGGAAAGGAAAAATGAAGCAACCAGAATTGCATAAGTTAGGGGAACAGACCACCAGACTTTTCCGATTGTATACCATGTATGGCGTTTTAACCTGCGGTTTACAAATATCAAAATAAAAATAAACAGAAGCCAGATAAAAATTGTAGGAATTACAATGTGCAGAATTGTAGATTCTGAGATAATATGAAAGCTTCCAAATAGTCTGAAAATCAAAAAGTGATGTTCCCAGCCTGAATATACAGTTTTTGAAAACATTTCAGCCGAATTTTTTATTATTTCACTGACTTTCTGAAACTTTTGTTCTTCAGGAACTTTTCCGAGACATAGTTCAATTGCAGGAATTTCATAACTGAAAAAATTATCAAGAATACGGTTTGAAATAAACTTGTATGAAGAAATCTGGCTTAAAAGAATCAGTGGACTGTGTCCGTTTATATTCTGGCTCTGGTAAAGATTTAATGAGTTTTTTATAAGATTTGGAGGAGAAGATAAGCCGGAACTGGTAGTTTCAACTGTATTTTCACAGTCTTCCAGATTAAAAATTATTGCAGTGTAATGAAGATTTGTATTAAGCGCTTCAAGAAAAACTTGTGTTCCATAAATCATGTCTGCTTTATCAAACTTTTGTTTTTCTCCGTAGGCAAAAAGAGCTGTTACTGTAAAAGGATATTCTGCATTTTTGATGGCTTTCAGGCTTTCTTTTATTATTTCCTGATTATCCGGAATATCTTCCTGAAAAAAAATAAATAAAAGATTATCAGGAGAAGTGTTTTGTTCCGGCTCAAATGTGACGATAATATTGTATGGGAATGTATTTTCACCTGAAACAATAAGACTCTGAGTTACAGGTGAAAAGTTATTCTTTTTGAGAAAGGAATGAACGTTACTGCATAATTCTGTACCGGCAAGTCTGGAGTTTTTTGCAAAAGCCAGAGAGCTGAAAAGGAAAATCAGAATGCTGCACAGAATCTGTCGTATCTTCATTACCTTTAGTTTAAATTTTTATTGTTTACAATGCAAGTCCTATCGTGTATAATGGTTGAAAATAAAAAAAAGATTTGCATTTAGCAGGTTATAATGGGATCAGATAAGAAATTTATTCTGGAGTTACCACTTAAAGTTGTTCTAACAGAAGACGGTGCTTCGAATTTTATTAGTCATAACAAAAAACTTTTACGTTTCCGTCTGGCCGATAATGTAGAAGAATACGGAATTTCTCTTGATAAGTTCTCTCCTCAGTCTATTCAGAGTATGATTCTTTTGGATTATATCTCTAAAATTGAAATTTCAATGTCTGAATTCGTTTCTTCTCGCCAGGAAGTAATGGATTTATCAAAAGTAATCGTATATTCTCTTCTTTATAAACAGTTTGATCGTGATGTTTATTCGGCTCTAATTCAGTGTGAATGTGTTCGAAAACATAACCGTGCTAATCCTTCTCACCTTATTGATGAAAGAACCAATATGTCTGAACGTCAGCTTCGTTCAATTCTGCAGAATAAGGAAGGAACTATCCAGAATACAAGACGTCAGATTCTTGATCCAATCTGGAAGTCAATAATGTCAAATAAAGATTATTCTTCAGAAGAAAAGAATATTTATCTTTTGATGTCTGAAAAATTTATGAACCGCCTTGGTCTTATGAACTGGTATATTATTACCCTGTTTGCAAAGAACGAAGGTGCTGCAGAAATGTACGTTGCAATCCGGAATCTGCTTTCTTCATATATGGATAAATCAAAGGTTGCAGAATATATTTCGGTAATGGTAATGGAACTTGCGCTTAATAATGAAAATACCAATATCCGCAAAGAAGCAAGAACCATGTATCATGGTATTGACGATATTGATGCTTTGATTTTCGATCCTGAAGTACGTGCAAAGATTGTTCAGGAACTTCAGCGCAAACACGAGCTTGTATTCCTTTCCTGGAAGCTCGGCGGCGGTTCAACTTCTATTGGTAAACAGGGAAGGCTTTCTATTACTCTTTACAACAAGGACGATGAGTTCCAGGAAATGAAAGATAATATTGAGACTGCAAAGTCTTCAAACACAAATAAAAAGTCTCTCATTGACTTCTACCGCGAACTTCCGGAAGGTCAGGAAGGAACAGACTTAGGTTTGTATTATCTTTCGTATCTTGATGATGCATGTAAGAAGGTAAACGTAAAGTTTGAGTCTCTGGTTAATCAGTTCTCAGCTTCAGATCTTACTGTCATCAATCTGAACTTCAACTTCTAATCTATGAATAAAACTTTTTCCGGATACAGAATTCTTATTATCCTCGTGTTTGCTGCAATTCAATTTGCTTTAATTTCGTGTTCTCAAAATACACCGGAGCTTTCTACAACTGATTATTCAGTAATTTTTGATTATGCAGGTAATGACGAACTTCCGGCAGCAAGACTTTCAATTTTTGCAGCCTCTGGTTCAGATGTCAGACGTTATGAAAGACTTCGTATAAAATCCATTGATACAGGATTGTGCTGGGAAACGGACAGCATTTCTTTGCTGGAAAATGATGATGTTCAATGGGCTGGCTGTACAAATCTTGTTGCTCCGGAAGATGAAAAACTACCTGTCGGAAGATATGAAATTACTTATATAAATGCAGATGAAAAAGAATGTACTGTGAGTCTTGATGTCCGTTACGATGTTGATTTTTATGATGTTGTATTGTCCGGACTTGCAGATTATATGGCAGAAAAACGCGGTATTGAAAAAATTGCTATTTATGATAAAGAACATATTCTGATTTACTTTGGAAACAGAACTGAAGAGTTTAGAACAACCAGAGATATCTGGAATACATATCGTGAAGCAGAATATTATCAGGTTATATGGTATACTCGTGACGGCAGGGTAATTTGTATTGAACCTGAAAAAACTGTAACTCCGGAAGCTGAAAAAAAAGCTGAAGAGACAGAAGCTCAAGAAACTAAATCTGAAGAAACTGCAGAATATGATGAATCTGTAGTAGAGGAAGACTAATGGAAAATCAAAACACTGTACAGAATGTACAAGAAGGCGAACAGTCCGAACCGGTACCACCCTCGGGTTTGAGGCGTGAAGTAAAAACTTATGTATTGCGTGCAGGTCGCATGACTGCTGCACAGGAGCGTGCTTACAACGAACTTGCTCCTTCATGGTGTATTCCTTTTGAACACAAAAAATTAAATTTTGTAGATGTATTCGGTAACACAAATCCTATTGTAATTGAAATTGGATTTGGAATGGGTGATGCTACAATTGCACTGGCAGAAGCAAATCCTAATATAAACTATCTTGGAATTGAAGTTCACACTCCTGGTGTTGGAAAAGTTCTTTCAGAAATCCAGAAACGAGACTTAAAAAATCTTTACATAATTGAATATGACGCTCTTGAAGTTCTTGAATATATGATAGGCGATAATTCGGTAAACGGTTTTCATATCTTCTTCCCGGATCCATGGCCTAAAAAGCGTCACCATAAACGACGTATGGTTCAAAGACCTCGTACAAATCTTTTTGCACAAAAACTTGCTCCAGGCGGATACCTTTATTTTGTAACTGATATTATTGATTACGCAGAATTTGCACTTGAAGAATTAAATCAGACTGAGCATCTTAAAAATAAATATGAAGGTTTTGCAGAACCTCAGCCGTGGCGTGCCCAGACAAAGTTTGAACGTAAGGGCTTGAAGGCAGACAGAAGCATCACAGAATTATATTTTTTAAAAGAATAGTGTCATTCCCGGGCTTGACCCGGGAATCTGTAAAAGACTATGAAATGCAGATTGCCCGATTAAGTCGGGCAATGACAATGAGGTAAAAATGTCCCAGGAACGAATTAAAGAACTTGAAAGTCTCATAACCCGCTATCAGAAATCTTACTATGATGGCGAAGGTGAAATAAGCGATGCTGAATTTGATAAACTCTGGGATGAATTAAAAGAGTTAGACCCGGCTAACGCTATTCTTCATCGGGTTGGAGCAGACTCAGGAAACTTTGCAAAAGTTCATCATATTATGCCGATGGGTAGCCAGGAAAAGGCTGCGAATCCTGAACAGTTTTTAGCGTGGGCGGAAAAACATAAATATGACGCTTACCTTGTTGAATATAAACTTGACGGTGCTTCTCTTGAATTACAGTATGAAAATGGTTATTTAAAACGTGCTGTTACACGAGGAGATGGAAGCATTGGTGATGACATTACTGCCAACGCCAGAAAGATGGGTGGAGTAAATGCTGCCATTTATAAAGACGGTCAGTTAGTTCCTTTTACAGGCGGAATCCGTGGTGAAGTTATTATGACTCACGAGGTACATAAAAAACACTTCCCGGATAAAGCAAACTGCCGCAATGCTGCAAATGGTCTTATGAAGCGAAAGGACGGCGAGGGCAGCGAATACCTTAAACTGATTGTATATGATGCGCTTTCTACAAATGGCGTTACATATTTTAATAACGAAGAGGAAAAAATCCGCTGGCTTATGGATTGCGGCTTTAATGTTGTTAAGCTTGTGATTTGTATGAATCCGGACAGGGTTATTGCTTACCGTGCCAAGGTAATGGAAGAACGCGCGGCACTGGAATATGACATTGACGGACTTGTAATAAAGGAGCGGGTAATTAACCTGGCAGACGCGAGCCGCGACAGACCGGACAGACAGATTGCCTTTAAGTTTTCTCTTGAAGAAGCGGTAACTACTTTGCGCGAGGTTGAGTGGAGTGTGAGCGGCGGTACTTATACGCCGGTTGCGATTTTTGATGAAGTGGAACTGAATGGTACGCGAGTGCAGAGGGCGAGTCTTGCGAACCCCGACACGCTGCGTAAGCTCGGCGTGCAGATTGGAAGCCACGTGGTTGTTGTAAAGCGTGGCGAAATCATTCCAAAAATCGAAAGTGTAGTAGAAGAAAAAGGCTTGGAAACTGTGCCGGTAGAATTTCCAAAGGTTTGCGAAGTTTGCGGAACTCCTCTTGTAGATGAAGGCAGCCGGTTATTCTGTCCAAACAAATCCTGCAGTAAACGAGTCCTTCATCAGCTTTTGAAATACCAGCAGGTAGTAGATATCCGCGACCTTGGTGAAACATTAATAACTTCACTTTTTAAGGATGGCCGTCTTAAGTGCATTTCTGATATTTATTCTTTACAGATTGAAGATCTTGTTCCATACTTTTTAAATGAAGAGAGTATGGAGGCAGATAAAAAATCTCTTGGTGCTCAAAAAGTTTATAATTCAATTCAAAGTCACCGCCGTATGAGACTTGCAACTTTTATTGGTGCTTTTGATATAGAAGGAATTGGCGAGACTTCAGCAGAAAAATTAATAGCGGCTGGTTTTGATTCTCTGGAAAAACTTCTTACGGCAAATGAAGATCAGATAGCCGCCGTTTATGGATTTGCAGAAATTATGGCTCATACTATTGTTGAAGGTCTCGCAGAAAATGCTGAAGAAATGCGACAACTGGTAGAGTCTGGAACTATAGAACTTGAACAGGTTGGCGGCGGACTCTTAGCCGGAAAATCTTTCTGCTTTACAGGTGAACTTGTTACAATGAAACGTGCAGATGCTGAACAGCTTGTAAAGAAAAATGGTGGTACCATAAAATCATCGGTTACTAAGGATTTGTCTTATCTTGTTACTAATGATACAACCAGTGGTTCTTCAAAAAACGTAAAGGCAGCAAAACTTGGAATTCCTGTAATTGATGAAAAACAATTTCTGGAGTTAATTTGAAAAAACAAAACAGTTTTATAAAGCTTGTTTCTCCGTTTTTCACTTTATTTTTAATCTTCTATGTGATTTTTGTAATCTGGAGTGCTGTTTCCTGTCTGAACGCAGCAGCTGTTTTAGGTGGAAATATTCCGCAGGAGTTTTTACGGGTAAAGATTTATGGTTCGTCTTCAGATAGTGATGGAAACATCGGAACAGGAACTGTAAGCGGAACAATTTCCATAATAGATTCAAATGGAAATGAAATCGCTGTAATAGAACGTTCGTGGAGTGGGGCATACCTTGCAGTTGAATTTGCCAGGGTCAGTTTTGATGGAAAATATTTTGTATTTCCTTCGCGCATTTATGGAAAAAACAGAATAATCGAAGAAAGACGGGAGCGTTCACACGGAACCCTTCTGGAAAAATATTATGATGACTACGGTCAGTGTATGCTTTTAGGCTATGGTTCAAGCCTTAATGCCCGGAAAAAACTTTACCATATAGCTGCCTTTGCCACAGGAAAATACAGAGCACCATCCTTTGGACTTGTATCACGTTTTTCTATAGATCTTTCCGGTTGTCGCCCCGACCGATATTATTCAATCAGCTTTGATGAAAATGGCAGAGCTGTGGTTGAAGAACTTTAATTCTCATCAAAAGCAAAGTCATTTAAGAAGAACTCCGGTCTTACAGCACTGCCGTTAAGTCTGATTTCCCAATGAAGGTGAGGTCCTGTTGCAAGCCCTGTAGCTCCAGATTTTCCAAGCAGCTGTCCTTGAGATACCATATCACCTTCTTTTACAGAAAGTTCACTCATGTGATAGTACAAACTGTATAAGCCCGGAAGATGCTCTACGACAACACTCCAGCCTGTTGAAATACGGTTTTCTGCCATAACAACTTTACCAGCTGCACAGGCATGAACTTCAGTGCCTGTTGGAACACCATAATCATTTCCATAATGAAGGCTTGTAGAAGATTTTCCGTTAGTGTAAACATAGGTACGGCGGTCTCCGCAGTAAGCCGTATAGCGCTGAGATTCAGTTGGAGTTGTAAATCTTTTTAGAGAAAAGACATCAGAAGGCATTGTTGTAAAAAGAATATTGTTCAGTTTTTCAATCTGTGCAGCACGTTCAGGACTGTTATCAGTTTTTATGCTTGTATTACGTTCATCAAGTTCAATCACTTCTTCAGGAAACGTTCTCATTACAAGGCGGCTTGGAAGTATGAACTCTTTGATGTCAGAATCATTATCAGCATAAATAACTTTAATGCTGTAGTTTCCTTCCTTAAGCCAGAGCGAAACAGGCACACCGCAAAGCATTTCTGTAATATTTGTTTTTTTAGTTTTAAGCTGATAGAAGGGAGCTGATTCAAGAATCTTTTTATCCTGCAAAAGCTGGAGAGTTGCTTTTTTTTCAGGTTCATTTTTATTTTTTTTATGATTTTTTGGAACTGTTATATTCATTCGTACGAATATTGCATCACCAGGGGTTATTACATCATTATATTCAAGATTCAGATTGTAGTTTTCAGAATCATATTTTGCATTTGCAGCAAAAATCAGATTTAGTTGAAGTACGCAGAACAAAGTAAGCAATAGTTTTTTCATTACATAGCTCCTGATGGAAGAATTTCTTTAATAATCAACTGTTTTGTAACAGTGCCGTTAAAATAATTTCGGCTCATATTATAAAGTATATCATAGGTTTTTCCGATTTGAATATCTTTTTTCAACCTTTCAGCTTGACCCCAGAACATTGCAGGAATCTTATATTTCCCTGTGTCCAGAATAAGCTTAAGATGATGAGGCTCTTTTTTTCCAAGCACCATTGTATCTATCAGTTTGATTCCACGGGTCATAAAAATAAGCTCAGGACTCTCGGAACCACAAGGTTCAAACGTATCTATAAGACTGAAGTTTTCCGGTGTAAGATGTTCTGGAGGAATTTCTGCGTCTACAAAAATATCCGAACATTCATCATCGAGCATAACTGATGAAGCAGCGGCCTGAACTTTGCTTAAAAAGATTTCAAGATTTTCTTTATAAAAACTAAAACCTGCTGCAAAGTTATGACCGCCATGATTAATGTAAATATCTCCAAGACTGTCGAGGAAGTTAGTGGCAACAAATCCACGGCAGCTCCTCATAGAGCCGGTACAAATTTCATTTTCGTATGTGATAGCAATTGTCGGTACATTAAAATCCTGCATAAGGCGGGTTGCAACAATTCCGGTAACACCTTTGTTTATGCACTGATCTACACAAATGCAAAGCTTATTTGAGTGAATTGAAAGGCTTTTTTCTGCTGCTTCGTGTACCTTATAGCAGGCATCTGAAACAAGTTCCTTTCTCTGCTCGTTTAAATCATAAATTGTATTTGCAAGCTGTTCCCGTTCCCGGGGATTATCAGAAATTAAAAGCTTAAGAGCAAGGTCTGATTTTCCCATACGGCCGGCGGCATTCAAAGCAGGAATTACAGTCCATGAAAGGTCAGTGGAAGTAAGCGCATCAATGTTTATATTTAATTTATTGAAAAGTTCTGCAAGGCCTGCACGAGGTCTTAGTTTTTTGATTGATGCAATACCGTTGCGTACAAAAACACGGTTTTCGTCTTTCATCGGCATAATGTCGGCCAGAGCTGCAAGAGCTACAAGCTGAAGTTCTTTCAGTTCATCAGTGGTCTGCTGAGGCTTTTTTTTGGCTATGAGCTTTTTACAGTATGTAACATAAAGATTATAAATGCTCATAAGCTCACTTGTTTCTCCGTTGTATTTTGCAATTTGAGAAAGAGCTTTTACTTGAGCAGCAGTTTTTCCACGAACGGCTGGAATGACCTGCGAAATCTCATTGCGTAAATCGTTCAGGTTAAATTCAATTCCACGACCAAAAATCTGGGAAAGCAGAGAGAGGGTAGTTTTTGAATCCCAGGAATAAATCAACTGTCCCTGTAAAAAGTAGGGGAGTTTGAGGTCATAAATCGAAGTCTGACCCGGAATAATTTTTTCGTGAAGTTCTTTGATTTTTACAAGATTTTTAATTTTTACACAGTCAGCATAAAAACACTTTTCTTCCTGATTTTCTGTAAGTTCAAGAATACAGATTTCAGCACCATAAAAATCCGTATCAGCAAAACGAAGCGCACTTACAAGTTTATAGGCAACTGCAGCACCAGAAATTCCATCAAAGGGATAATTTGCTTCTGAAATTTTTGGGTCAATTAAAATGATTGCTTCCGGCAGATTTTCCGGAGGATTATGATGGTCTGTAACAATTACTTCAATACCAAGCTCATTAGCGTGAGCAATTTCGTCGTTATTTGAAATACCGCAGTCTACAGTAATAATTAAAGTTCCGTCCTGTGCAGCAAAATCATCTATTGCAGCTATATTTAAACCGTAGCCGTCGTCTTCCAGCGGGAGTCTCCATTGAACATCAATTCCCATTTTTACAAGCTGTTCATAAAGAATTGCGGTACTTGTTACACCATCGACATCGCTGTCACCAAAAATCAGAACTTTTTCGCCTTCTTCTTTAGCCTGCAAAATTCGTTCAACTGCATCTTCCATTCCAGAAAAACAAAAAGGATTATGCTGAAAGCGCAAATCATCTTCGAGATAATAAAGCAGGTCTCGTCCTTCTGTTATTCCTCTGCGGACAAAAACAGACGCGAGTAATGGTGTGATGTTAAATGAATTACAAAGCGGCTCAATCTGCTGCTTTGTAACGGGCTTCTTTACCCATTTTGATATGTCAATTATTGAAGCTTCGCCTCTCACAAAATCCCCATCCCAGTTTCAATTGAGTTCAGCTTCTGATCAATACTATTTTCAATCAGAAAGAAAACGAGCTGACGAATCTGGCCGTAAACTTCCTGGTCAATAGAGAGCTTTCTTGCTTCTGAAGGGGAAAGAACTGAGAGGGCAGAAAGATATTGAACTGCACTAAAATGCACGTTTATCATATTTCCGCTCTGACTGCTTCCTCCCGATTCCACGCAGTCCGGACAGATAAAACTGTTTTCCATACTATTATAGTATGAAACGGCCTTTGGTGCAAACTGTGTATCTAAAAAAGTTTTTCCGCAATTACAGCAGGCATGAGAATTCGGCTGAATTCCAAGCAGTTCAAGATATCTCCATAAAAAGCGCAGAAGTCCAAGCCGACTCTGTTCTTCATCGCAAAGCTCCATACCATCCAGAAAGCCTGAAACTAAGCGGTGACATTGTGCGGCACTTCCTGCACAGCGGGTTTTAATTGTGATTTCAGCAGCCAGAGAAGCTGCATAGGATTTAAAAAGATTCTGACTGAAAGAATCGTGATAATTCATTACTTCAAAATCGTTTATTTTAATTTGATTTTTTTCCGGATTTTCATAAAGCCAGACTTTTCCGCTGTTCCACTGAGCAACCAGAGAGCGCAGCCTGCTCTTTGGCCCTCCGTAAAGAACCGCATAAACAATGCCGGCGTCCGGAGTGAGCAGGGTAACACTGGAATTATTTTCTCCCAGGGGCTTTAGCGACAAGATGATTGCAGATGTTGAGCTGGAACGGTTCATGCTTCAAGTATAACACATATATGGCAGGGAAATAAATATGTATACACTTAGTATGAAAAATCTGACTGGCGGAGCAGGAAAAGGATACGGACTGCCTCTTGACGTCTTTGCAGACTTGCATAAAAAGAAAAAGATGATTTTCGTTTGCGAAAATCATCTTTTTCTTACACAAAAACGGAAAGCGAGCATGTCCGTATCATTTTACTGCGGGAGCCAGTCAGATTTTTTAAGATTTCAATATATATCTATTTATTTCCCTGGCCATAATATGCGTTAGGACCATGCTTACGCATATAATGCTTGTTTACGATATAATCAGGAAGCTCAGTTGCATCCGGGCGAATCTGCAGGGTGTACATAGCCATTTTACAGATTTCTTCAAGAACAGTTCCGTTATAAACAGCCTTGTCTGCATTTTTGCCCCAGGCGAAAGGTCCATGTCCTCCGCAGAGAACCATGTTTACCTCGCTTGGATTAAGTCCCAGTTCTGCAAAGTGCTTTACAATTAAAAGACCAGTTTCCTTTTCGTAGTCGCGTTCAACAGCTTCTTTTGAAAGATAAGGAGTACAAGGAACTGATTTCTGGATGTGGTCTGCGTGTGTAGTTCCAAAGAGAGGAACAGAACGAACAGCCTGAGCCCAGGCAACGGCACAGGTAGAGTGGGTGTGAATAATACCACCAACTTCGCCCCCCTGATTCATTGCAAATTCTTTGTAAAGAACAGCGTGTGTAGGAGTGTCACTTGAAGGATTCAGAGAACCGTCAACTTTCTTTCCATCCAGATCAATAATTACCATTGATTCAGGAGTAAGCTCAGGATAAGGAACTCCACTTGGTTTGATTGCAAAAACGCCCTTGTCCTTGTCAAAAGCAGAAACGTTTCCCCATGTATAGAGAGCCAGATGGTTCTCCGGGATTTTCATGTTAGCTTCGTAAGCTTCATTTCTAAGTGTTTCATAATTCATTTTCTTATCCTCATATACGTCATTCTGAACTTGTTTCAGGATCTTTTTTATAGACCCCGAAACAAGTTCGGGGTGACAGATTTTTTTAAAGATTTTCTACCGCAGCCTTTTCAATAGCAAGGCCTTTCATATAGCGTTCAAAGTAAATATTAAAGCTTTCAACCAGTTCTGCTTCTGGAGCAGAAGTTGTCTTCTTGCAATTACCGAATACTTCTTTATTAAGGAAGTCAGCCAGGTCTTTTTTGCCTTCAGCCGCAAAAGCTGCAAGCAGTGCCATACCCCAAGGTCCGCCTTCGCCTGCAGTTTCCATAGCACTAACGCTGGTTTTCATAGCAGCTGCCATATATTTAAGACCTGCTTCCGTCTTAAAGTATCCTCCGGCTCCTGTCATGCTCTCAACAGGTACCTTTTCTTCATCATAAAGGATATTCATACCGGCACGCAAAGCACCAAGAGACGCGAACATCTGAACACGCATAAAGTTTGCAACGTTGAATTTAGCGTTTTCTGCACGGGCAAAAAGAGGGCGGCCAGAATTAAAGCCGGTAATGGTTTCACCGGAAAGATAGTTGTATGCAAGAAGTCCGCCGCAGTCTTTGTCAGCTTCCAGAGACTTGCCAATCAGATTATCAAAGAACTTTCCGATTTTTGGAGTATTTTCAGCACCGCACATAAGAGTTGCTACTTCATAGAAAAGATCCATCCAGTAGTTGTGTTCTCCAGTACAGTTATTTGCATGAACCATGGCAACAGGAAGTCCTGCCGGAGTAGTTACGATATCAATAATTCCAGGGTAAGCTTTTTTCAAATCTTTTTCCAGAACAACCATACTGAATACAGAAGTTCCGGCACTGATGTTTCCTGTTTTAGCAGCAACGCTGTTTGTTGCAGCCATACCAGTTCCTGCGTCTCCTTCTGGAGGACAGA